>WGFF01000208.1 GCA_015492355.1 Deltaproteobacteria bacterium | reverse complement strand
TTTTTACTGACCACACAACCTATCTCGTAAGCCTTCTCACCGAGGGATTTTAGTCTTTTCAGTACCTTTTCCTTATCCCTTGCCCTTACGATGAGTATCATGCCTATACCGCAGTTAAAGGTTCTGAACATCTCAAGCCACTCTATATTACCCTCCCTCTGTAGAAATTTAAAGATATATGGTATCCTCCACGACCCTACCCTGACCACTGCCTTGAGTCCCTTGGGAAGCACCCTGGGTATATTGTCCACAAATCCCCCACCAGTTATGTGGACCATACCACTGATGTTAAAATCCTTAAGCACAGCGAGTAGAGTTCTTACATATATCCTTGTGGGTGTGAGGAGTTCCCCTCCTATGGTCTTTCTGAAGCCGTGCGGTCTGTGGTCTGCTGTGAGATTGAGCCTCTCGAAGATGACCTTTCTTGCAAGGGAATAGCCGTTACTGTGGAGCCCGCTGGAAGGAATACCTATCATCACATCGCCATCCCTTATCCTTGAGCCATCTATTATTCTCTTCCTTTCGACCACACCCACTGCAAAGCCTGCAAGGTCGTATTCATCATTTCTGTAAAACCCTGGCATCTCGGCGGTCTCTCCACCGAGCAGGGCACATCCTGCCTCTCTGCAACCCCTGGCGATTCCCTTTATTACAGTGGAGATGGTTTTTACATCGAGTCTCCCTGTTGCAACATAATCGAGGAAGAAGAGTGGCTTTGCCCCGGTTGTGAGGATATCGTTTACGTTCATGGCAACAAGATCGATGCCGATGGTATCGTGCCTTTTCATCATGAAGGCGATTTTGAGCTTTGTGCCAACACCATCGGTAGATGATACAAGTACAGGGTCCCTGTATCCCCTGAACCTTCCAGAGAATAATCCCCCGAATCCACCTATATCACCTATGACCGCCCTACCATGGGTTGCACGTACACACGACCTTATGAGCCCCACAAGCCTTGAACCCCTCTCCACATCAACCCCTGCACCTTTGTAGCTCAGCCTCTCTTCCATGGCATATAAGATTAATCCAATAAATCAGTAAAGTCAACGAAAGTATAGAAAAGTATAGATGGGTTGGGGTCCAATTCTGTGGGAGCAGGTGCATAAAAAATTGTGCACACATGACCTCTCAAGATGGGTATCCATCCCTGTATGGGGGAGACGAAAAAATCTAAAGGACTTATAGGACGTTAAAAAATCATACCATACCACTCCTGATTTGGAGGCCTAAGGGATGACTATACAATTATATGTGCATAGGTGCACAAACAATTGTGCAAAATTATCAAGAATTGTTTAGTCCCTTTGGGGTGTGGTCGGATTTTTTCTTTAGATTTCGTGAACTTTTTTAAATCCCCGCTGACTGGCATCATCATTGCATTACAAAATGGTTGAGAAATAACCCCTTGAGGTGTGAAAGATTAATCCTTACCTTAACAGCCTTGAGAGACTATATGGAACCGCAGATGGATAGGTCTTTCAGCAGGAAGAGAATCTCGGTATCCTTTCTTCTATCTCTTGCTTTAATCCGTAAAGGAGTCTGTCTTTCCAGAGAATATATCTATCAGTGCCCTGGAGCCTTATCCTTTGTCACCAATCATAAAAGAACAGGAGGTTGAAAATGCGTATTACAGAGGTGAAGGTACTGCCTGTTGAGGGAGACGAAAAATTAAAGGCATTCGTAACCATCAAGCTTGACGGATGTTTTGTAGTGAGGGACATGAAGATTATAAAGGGCAACTCGGGTTATTTTGTTGCTATGCCCGCCAAGAAGATGAAAGACGGTACTTACAGGGATCTGGTCCATCCCCTCGATAGACCTACTCGACAGATGCTCGAAGAACAGGTGATGAACGAGTACAGAAGGGTGCAGTCAGAATACAAGAAAAGAGAACAGGTCCCGAATACGGTCTGAAGAACATCGAACAGGGGCTTGTGTGGTCGAGAAGGTCAGCTCCCCAGGAGGGGATGGAGGGGGGAACGCTTTTACATCTACATAACCCACCTTAAGTCTTCTTAACTGAAAGATTGAAGGTCCCCTTTCGAGGGGATAGAGCGTCAGTATTCGGATAGGGTACATAAGAGCCTTCGATAGGATCAGGGGGTACCTTTTTAAGAGACACTTCTGCTGAGACCGATCCATCTGCGAGACTTCTTACTTAAAAGGCATAAATCCGACCTATGGATAGAATGGGTGTATACAGGATAACCATCTTTACAGTCCTGTTTATCGCTGTTACAGCGGGTGTATTTTATCCGCTCATCACGAATATAGGGACCTCTATAAATGGCTTCCCCGATGATGCCTACGCCATAATCTGGCATCTGTGGTGGTTCAAATATTCCATTATGGATCT
>WGFF01000207.1 GCA_015492355.1 Deltaproteobacteria bacterium | reverse complement strand
ACACCCGGCAGGGAGTTCTCCAAAATTCCTCAGATAGGCGAAGGCATAGAGGAGGAGCTGGGTGGATTCCTTTGTCTTCCTGTCTGCCTTTTTCTGCTCCCTCACATCCGAGGTCTTGAAATCTATTATATACGCCCCCTCTCCACGCTCCTCTATAAGGTCCCACCTGCCCCTGAAGAGGATATTATCTTCGAGGGTAACGTAAAAATCCCTCTCCACTACCTTTGGCTTTATACCTCCCTTTGACTGCCTCTCCATGAATCTCTTAAGCCCTGCTATACCCTCCTCGAATCTCATGAGTTCATGCTCCTTGGAGACAAAGCCCTCCCCTCTCCACGATGCACGGAAGACCCCAAGGACCTCCTCTTCCTGTGGCTCGTAACCCTCGAGTCTCCTTCTGAAGAAAAAGGATATCGCATCGTGCACACTCTTTCCGTAGATTATGGTGTGGTGGGGTAGAAGTGGTATCCTCAGGATATGGACGAACTTGTATTTAAGGGGGCAGGTAAGGTAATCATCCACCTGATAGTAGCTCAGGCTGATGGGACCGTTGCCAGGGGATGTACATTCCAGCGGTTCTGTAGACCTTCCTCCTGCCATTACCTTGAGGGTCTCAAGGGGGTGAACCTTTACAGATAGAGCCTTCGGTTTGTCCACCGCCTCGAGGACGAATCTGCTGACCTTCTTAGCCCTCACCCCACCGTAATCAGAGGCACTCGTAAGGAAGAGTTCCTCCTTTGCGCGTGTCATACCCACATAAAAAAGCCTTCTCTCCTCCTGAAGATGGAAGTCACCCGATGGAAGTATATCCTTTATGAGTTCCTCAGGCACCTCTATAGCATCCTTTCTCTCCCTTCTGGGGAATCTATCCGCAACGAGCCCTACCATGAAGACCACCGCAAACTCAAGCCCCTTTGCCTTGTGCACCGTGAGGACATGGACGAAGTCACTGTCAGGGTCTGGCTCCGCAGTGCCAGGGCTATCACCCGCCTCCATGAGGAGATTTAGATGTTCCACTATGAGGGCTGCCTTCTTTATATGGAGTGTATCCTCGAGATGGGTTATAATCTCAAAGAACCTGGAGATGTTCTGTATCTCCTCGTGTGCCCTCTCTGAGTCCTCGTCCATGAGCCCCTTGAGATAGCCCGTATCCATGAGGAATGTATAAAGCACCCTGCCCGCTGGCTCATCCATAGCCATCTGACCGAACCGCTCTATGTCACTGACAAGCCTCCTTATGGTCAAGAGCCCCTCTTCAGAGACCTTTAAGACTGCCTCCCCTTGCGCAACGTCCCTTAAGATACTGAACAGAGGTCTGTGCCTCCTACGGGAAAGGGTATTGCACTCGATCAGGTCTCCTGCCCCGAGCCCATATACCCGTGAGCGGGCGAGATGGAAGAGGCTTACGTTGTCAGAATAGTCGGTTATAGCCCTGAGAAGGCTTACAAGGAGCCTTACCTCCTCCCTCAGGTATAGCCCCTGGTTGCCTGAAAACCTGTAGGGGATGTGCCAGTGTTCGAGTGCCCTGAGATAGGGCTCTGCATCGCTGTTGGCACGTACGAGTATGGCAAAGTCCCTGAACCGTGCCCTCCGCTCCCTTACCCTCTCATAGATGGTCTCTGCAACGAAGTCTGCCTCCTTTGCAAGGGTATCAAAATGGATGTGTTGCACACCACACCATTGCCCCTCCGGCTCCACAGTCGAGATGAGCCTTTTGTCTATACCGCTTTTGACCTCCAGTCTCTCGGGGTTGTTGTGTGTTATGAGCCTGTAGGCACTGTCGAGTATGGGCTGAACCGAGCGGTAGTTTGTCCTGAGGGTGATGAGTTTGCAATCGGGATAGACCTTCTGGAAGTTGATAACGTTACTTACCGCTGCGCCACGGAACTTGTAGATACTCTGGTCGTCGTCCGCAACAACGGTTATATTCCTGTGTCCACCTGCAAGGAGTTTTAGGAGCTCAAACTGTGCGTAGTTGGTATCCTGGAACTCATCTGCAAGTATGTGCTGGAACCTTCTCTGATAGTGCCTCAGCACAGTGGCCCTTGTACGGAAGAGTTTGAGGGTGAGGAGTATCTGATCCCCGTAGTCGAGGTAACCATATCTTGTGAGGAGTTCCTGATACCTGGCATAGGTAAGGGCGAGTTCCCTTTGCTGGGAGAGATAGTCCTCGAACGTCCTCTCATCACCGAACCGCTCAATATAGTCTTTTCGATTCTCCTCGAGCCTCTTGCAGAAGTTGAGATAATCCTCAGGGCTTACATCCTCGTCCTTCAGTCTGCCTATGAATCTCACAAGGGATGAAAGATACCTCGTTGGATTGCCAGAAGGTCTGTAGTACTCCAGGGGCAGATCGAAGAGGTGTTCCTTGAGAAGGATTATACACTCTGCCTCACTGAGTATCCTGAAGTCAGGCACCATGCCGAGGCTCAGGGCATTGTCCCTGAGGACCCTGTCCCCGAAGGAATGGAAGGTGGAGATATGCACGTTCGTGTATCCATAGGGTACGAGCCTGTCCACCCTTTCTTCCATCTCCTGGGCTGCCTTCTCTGTAAACGTAAGGGCAAGTATACTGCCAGGGTCTGTACCACTCTGTATCAGATGGGCTATCCTTCGGGTTATGACAGTGGTCTTGCCTGTACCTGCCCCGGCGATTATGAGAAGGGGTCCACAGGTGTGTGTTACAGCGAGGAGCTGTTCCTCATTAAGGCCAGAAAGTATATCCTCTGTATGATCCATTCTTGAGGGATAAGGTAATGGGTATCTTTTTCGGACTTGTCTGATTG
>WGFF01000206.1 GCA_015492355.1 Deltaproteobacteria bacterium | reverse complement strand
TCTATGGATAGAGGCGAGTATAGATATGACAAGGCTCAAGAAGGATGTAAGGCAGATGACGGTCATGGGCGAGGAGGAGATCGAAGGCGTCTCTGTGGTGATACTCGATGTGACGGACTACGGGGAGTTCAGGGATCTTCTATCAGCCATAGAGCATCTGGATGTGGTAAGGGATGTGTCGTATTCGTCGTTTTATAGAAAGAGGATAATCCTTGTGGTGGATGTGGCTGGTGGTGAGCAGATACTCCTCGATGAGCTCGCAAGGAGACTGGACGATGGGTTCATGGTCATACCCGGTACAGGCAAGGTCATAATAAAGAGGCACAAGGAAAGGTGATGATGGAAAGGGAAGGTAGAAAGGAAGGATTGCAAGGCAGAAGAGCGGGCAGGGTTTTCCTCATAATCGTCTCCCTTTTTATCTACGGTTGTGGCAATCCTGTAACGTATGTACTATCTGAGAGGTACGACCTGATACATCCCTATACCATTGCCATCATGCCTGTTGAGTGGGATAATATGGAACAGAGGGATGAGGGGGTGGCAAGGCTATTCAGGATAATGACATTCGACAGGCTCCAGTCCCTCAACTACAAGCCCATACCACTTGAGACAGTGGATAGGAGGTATGGGGATCTGAGTGTTGTGGGTGGTGTTGAACCATCTTTGATGGCAAAGGGGCTTGGTGTGGATGGTGTGTTATATATAAGGATAATCAGGTGGAAGAAGAGGCTTTTTGTTCCCTATGCATCACTCAAGGTAGGTGCGGAGTTTGTCCTATATGGAATGGATGGTACGGAGCTCTGGCGGGCACGGTACAGTACAAAGGAATCGGACATAAGGCTCGACAGATCGACCATGGAACTTGCCATAATAAAGGCTTATGAACCGAGGATACAGAGGATAGTGGACAGGGTCTTTACAACACTGCCAGCCATGCAGAGGGAGCACCGGAAAAAGACCTATTTTGAATGGCTACCTTAGGAAGTCATCAGTATGTATCCTGCCCTGTGGGGGGATCCCCCGTGGGGTAGAGGGTGGGCTTTCTCTTCGGGACTTGTAGGGCAGGCTTCAGGTGGGGGTTATTCAGGTAAGTTTTTTGAGCCCTGTCAGATGGGCCGGGGTCTTACGGCATAATCAACCGATATGATAATCATAAACATACCAAACCTCCTTACCATACTCAGGATACTGCTTGTCCCTGTCTATGTAATGCTGGTGATAGAAGGTAGAATCCACCTTGGGCTCGTGGTATTTATCATCGCAGGTATCACAGATGCCCTTGATGGGTTTATTGCCAAGAGATTCTCCCAGAGAACAGAGTTCGGTGCAAATATAGACCCACTTGCAGATAAGTTCCTCCTTACCGCTGCCTTTATCACCCTCACCTATACGGGTATGCTCCCTCTATGGCTATGTGCCCTTGTGATAATCAGGGATATGGTCATAGTGGGTGGGATAGTGATGCTGAGGTGGTCTGGAAGGGTTGTGGAGATAGTGCCGACAATAGCAGGGAAGATAACCACCACACTCCAGATAGTAACAGTAATACTCGCCATGGTGGTGACAGAAAAGGACGATACCATGTTCCTTGCAACCCTCATCCTCACGGCACTTTTCACCCTCTATACAGGTTTTGAGTACGTGTGGAGGGAGATAAGGATACAGACAGGCAGGGATGGTGCCTGAGGGGTGCTTTTGTTGGAGAGGAAAAACATAAGCACGGACTGGACTCCGTTCCTCTCCTGGTAAAACCTTCCCTGATTCAGAACCTGAGGGTAATCCATGCGGTGCTCAGAGTGCCTCCCTGAGGTGTCTTATCTCGCTCAGTCTGAAGACAGGTCCTTCCTGGCAGACGTAGATACTGTTTATCTGGCAGTGCCCGCATTTTCCGAGTCCGCACTTCATACATCTTTCGAGGGAGAGTATTATATCGTGACCATTTATCCTCTTGTTTGAAAGGCTCAGCAGTACGTACTTGTACATTACTGGCGGACCCACTATGACACAGATGGTATTTGCCCCATCTATGCTCAGGGGTGGTATCAGTGTGGTGACCACACCCACGTTACCCTTCCATGCTGGATGGGGTCTGTCGATGGTGAGGTGGCAGTCCATGCCGAGTCTACCCCACTTTTCGATTTCCTCCCCAAAGAGTATCTCCTCTGGTGTCTTTACACCGTAGAGGAGGGTGAGTCTTCCGTAAGAGTTCCTGTCCTTCATGACGGTCTTTATGAGAGATCTCATTGGCACTATGCCTATTCCACCTGCTATGAAGATTATATCCCTGTTCTTCATGGACTCCACAGGAAAGCCCCTGCCAAAGGGTCCGCGTATCCACACGGTATCTCCCTTCTTGAGCCTGTGAAGCGCTGTGGTGAGGTTTCCAACCCTTCTTATACAGAGTTCAAACCTTCCGTTTCTGTCAGGGGGTGAGGAGACAGAAAAGGGTGCCTCTCCGTATCCAGGGAGCCCTGCCATGAAGAACTGTCCAGGCTCATGGGGTGCAAGGGGTGTGGAGGGCTGGATGGAAAAGAGTCTCTCCTTTTCACTCACCCTTATGTTCTTCTCAACTGTACACCTCACAGGAAGGTACGGGGAGATGGGGTCATCTCTTTTCTTCACTGCGGATGATCTCATTTGTCACCTCTGCTATGTTTATTCCCACAAGGCATGTCCTTATGCATCTGCCACAGCCCACACAGAAAAGCCCCCCGAATCTATCCCTCTGGTACTGAAACTTCCTCAGGAACCTGTGCCTGAGCCTCTGGGAGCGTTTCTTTCTGAAGTTATGCCCGCCTGCAACCTTTGCAAAGTCCTCGAGCATACAGCCATCCCATACCCTGCATCTCTCGCCCTCTGAAAGGTCTCCAGAGACCTTGTCCCTCACATCGAAGCAATAACATGTTGGGCAGACATGATTGCATGAGCCACAGCCGTAGCATATCTCGCCCTTTCTCTCCCATATATCGTTGAAATAGGCACCAGCGTATATGAGTGGCAGGGCATCTGGCTCTGCCTCGAGCCTGGTTATGAACGCCCTTTCCTTTTTCTGCCTGAATTCTTCAAGCCCCCTTATATCCTTTTTCTTTGCAGGTTGTGTGGATGCGTGGCGGGAGAGGAGTTCAGCCCCCCTTTCTGTGCCTGTCCTTACAAGAAAACCACCTTCGATGACATGCAGGAAGAGGTCGAAGCCAGAGGCCACCTCCATGGTGTTCACACTCATACAGAAACAGTGCTCATCAGGCATGCAATCCATGCCTATTATTATGGTCTTTTTTCTCCTCTCCATGTAGTTCCTGTCAGGGGTACCGTATGAGAAGACCTTGTCAAGGAGCCTTATGGCGTGTATATCGCATGGATGTACCCCGAGGAGTACCTGATCCTCTGCCTCCACAATAGGTATATACCGTTCTTCTTTTATATTGAACCTGAGTATGACCTCCCTGGGTGGAAGGAGGAACCCCCTGAAGGATATATGGACTGGGGTCAGGATGGGTTCTACGGGCTCCAGGATGCGTGAGAGGGTGGGTATACCGTCCTTCCTTACAGGACCGTAGACCCTGTATTCACCTGCAAGCCCTTTTACAAACAGATTGAATCCCCTCCTGGAGAGGAACCGATATTCGTCCATAGGATTCTGTTACACCAAAGACCTGCCTTTAAAAGACACAGGACCGTATATCCTCTGGCAAGTAACGTAGATATTGAGGACTGAGTTGTTGTGTGGAAAACCCTCTGGGCTATCGCCCTTTTCTGGTAAAAAGGTGTTTTCCCCTGCCCCCTTTCCCAAAAGAC
>WGFF01000205.1 GCA_015492355.1 Deltaproteobacteria bacterium | reverse complement strand
CCGTAAGGATATGTTTACTTATGATCTCATCGTCCAAGAGAAACTCAACAACCACACCAGTTACAGACCCGCGCCTCCAGTTTTCTACCACAGCAACAATACCCACCTCTTTACCATTCCTGACCGTCTCTGTAACGGTTATACCTCTACTGCCAGTGTAGTCCTCTCCAGAGGGAATGACCCCCTTTATCTCCTCTATGGATTCAGGGTCTTTTATTGCAAGGTCTCTGAAGAGTACCGCATCTATCCCTTCTTTAACTCTGAAGGTTCGTGCGACACTCCGTGCCATTGTGCGACCGATCCTGTCGATCGAAGACACCTGCCATGTATAGTCTGTGTCTTCCTCGAACCTTTCGAGCAGACCCTCTGGCGGACGGTACGAAAGATGTGGAGTAAGGGCTGAAAGTACATCATTGCCTTCACTGTCCTTGACACTAATCCTGTATAGACCCACTCCAGCAGGGTCGTTCCACGAAAAGGCTATCTGGTCTCTATAAAGGGATGTGCCATCCCCTGGGGAATAGAGTGTTATGCCGGTCTTCCCCTTGAGGGTAGGGGATGTATCAACATAGTAGGTTATGGATGGTATGGAGATATTCACCTGAGGGCTTAGAAACTCAAGGGTTACTGTATGAGGACCTGGCTCAAAGGTGGGGAAGGGAGGGGTATCACTGGTTTCTATCACTATATCTGTACCATAGGTAAGGTTCATGTTTACCTCCTGTATTGTCCTCCCATCAACCACCCATCTTGCATCTATCACACCATTACCCGTGTAGTTTATAAATGCCCTCGCCTTTATCCCCCCGTTGAGAGGTACCGTAATCTCACCCCTTCCGTTATCAAATACAAGCTCCACACGATTTATGGTAAGTGGTCCGCCTGTGGATGTACTGCCCTCTATGCCTATCTGTACTTCTACAGGCTCTACCGCAAGGGCTGTTCTGATGGATATGATCACAAGCATCGTATAAATCCCGAGATGTTTGACCAGAGAATTCATCTCTTAGGTTCTCTTCCTTTATTTCCCTGTCCTTTCCCCTGTTACAAAGTATCTGATTACAGGTACATCAAAAGGTGGTACAGGCTGTGTTATCCTGAGGGTGAGTGTATGCTGTCCTGGCTCGAAGGTCGGAAAGACCGTACCTGGAGAAGTCCTCAGGATGATGGTATTGCCAAAGGTTATGTTTATACTCACCTCTTCAAGGGGTCTGTCATCCACAATCCATGTGGCACGAAATAGTCCGTTCCCGTCAAAGCGTATAATGGCATAGGGAAGCACCTTTCCGTTTATAGGTACGGTTATCTCTCCGCGGTCGTTCTGGAAGTTAAGTTCTATACGGGTCAGCCTGAGGGGACCGGTGGTCTTCCCCCCTGAGCCCATTATGGTGTAAAGGGGCTGGGAAGGAGGGCTGTCACCCCTTTTGTCAATGCCTGTACATCCGTTGAGAAAGAACAGCACCACTCCCATGAGCACGGTGTAGAGGACCACTTTCTTTGTGTTTCCTTTGCCTGTCCATTTCGGTTTTTTCATCTTCTTACTCTCCCTTGGTATCTTATGTTTTGTGGAGCCAGCAGAGGGACCCGGTGATTAAAGCCTTTACCAGATAGTTCCATCACAACCCCCCTGACAGCTCCAGAGGCGCAAAGAGATTTATCGATAGAAATACCGATATATCCTCACCCGAGTTGGATGGGCTGACCTTATCGTCGATTTTACTGTAACTGGCTGACAATGCCAGCATCTCGGTACCGTAGTCTATCCATTTCTTCAAAAATTCATGGATGTTTACCGAAAGCCTCCATGAACCATTCAGGTCTGTGGAATCCTGGCTTCCATCCGATGCACTGCTGGATGTGTATGAGACCTGAAAACTTGTGTCTGCATAAGGACTCCACAGGGGAATACTCGCTGTGAGTGAGGCTATACGGGTGGTCTTTACTACATCAGATGCCTTACTCTCTGTGAAGTTGAACGCCGGAGAAAGGCTCAAGCCCTCGAAAGGTGTCAGACTGCCTGAGAGATTGAAACCCCTGGTCTCACTGTCCAGTCCACCTACCTCATCGTTCAGTCTGCCGTAATTCCCACCTGCAGAGGCACTCCAGCCCTTACCGGAGAAGGAAAGCCCCAGGTTTACGGTATCATTGGTGTTCTTTACCTCCTGTGTGCCAACAGGCTCCTTGACACTGTCCTGCACCGACCTTGTATACGAGATGTTTACACCTGGAAGGGGTGGGGGTGGTGTCAACCCACAGGCAAGGGTCAATGACGTACTGTACACAATAGCCCTTGATGGGTTCCCTTCGACATTGTCCCATCCCCTGTTCAAAGATAGTGATATGTTCGATGGACCGATGGTTGTGGATACACCACCTGAGAATCCCTCCCTGTCTGTTGTGAAGTTCGGGTTGGCGATGCTTGAAAAATCTGGTCCATAGTAATAGTAACCCATGCTCAGGGAATAGCCATGGATGGTTGTAGAGGCACCGATAGTGCCTGCCACATCTTTTTTCTTGCCTGTTGAGTCTGTTGTGTCATCGTCGTATCTACTGCCAGCTATCTCCCCATCTATCCTGACCCCGTAAACAACAGGACTCATGGTAAGCCCGAGTATATCGCCTTTGCTGGGGCTATTTATGCTCGATGTGTTGAATCCATCCACCTTCTGATTCTCCCCTGTGATGTAGACAACCTTGAGGGGCAGTAATCCTGAGAAAAGGGATCGCTCTATGGATAGCCCGTATACCTGCTGGTCTGTACCGCCTATGCCTGAGTTCCAGCCTGAGACGGTCTGGGTACTTACACCGAAGAGGTGGACTTCTGTACCAAAACCCTTGAGTTTTGCCTGTACACCTCGTCTGGCAAAGGAGGGTGCTGTAAGCTGGGTCTCCCTGATGGTTATATCCCCATACTCCACAAACTGCTCACCCTTCCTGAGGGTGAAGTAAAACCCGGAATTTATGGTGAAGTCATCACCAGGGCTGTCCTTTATATACTGGATGTTTATCCCGTTCCAGGTCATCTCCCAGTCCCTGCCTTTCATACCGAACTCAAGGTTGAGGTTACCGCTGACACTGTCGTCTGTACTGCCTGATGGGCTTTTCAGTTGTTTACCGTAATTCATGGATACCCCGCCACGGGCATAGAACTCTAAGGTCTTGTCTTCCTTATCCATCTTCTCTTTCCCTGCGATCGTAAGCCTCCAGGACCTTTCCCTCCTGGAACCATCCTCCCCCCTCAGCTCAACAACAAGTGTATGTTCCCCGGGATCAGCCATGAGTTCAAGTGGAAAACTTAGCCTCCTTCCTGAGACCCCTGCAAGTGGTGTTATGTCAGTACCATCCACAAGGACTGTAATCCTCTCCTCTGGGAGCCTGTGGGTAATCTCAAGGACTATCTCTCCTGATACATCCCTTACAGGCACGGATGGGTCATGGGATATAAGATTCACCTCTGGTAGAGGCGAAGATGGCAGGATGCCTATGGTGTAGGGATTGAACTCTGCGTATACAGACGGAGAGGTTATCACCCTGCCTGAAATATCGACCACCTTGAGATAGTATTCTATACCAGGTGTGACCACAGCTGTTGGGGGTATGACCGCTGTCAGGGTCTCACCATCCCCCACATCCACCGGAATATGTTGATACGTCCTCACACCCATCGGTCTGTAGAACAGTTCAGCCTTAAGTGGTCTTATCTCCTTTATGGTCACACTTAGCTCCACAGGTTGCCCCTGGTAGAGTGGTCCGGAAGAGGGCTTCACACTGATGGTAGCCCAGGAAGTTTGGGGATAGAGAAGAAAAAAGGCTGTGATGACTACCAGTCTTCTCATGGTGAACCGACAGGATACAGGAGAAGATTTTTTTTCGTAAAAACTAATGGTTACAGATCGGACTCATGGAAAAACCCCTCCCCAGAGACCCGGGCTTAGAGTCTTCCATGGAGTAACCTCGCTGTCTCCAAAAGGCGCTTACCCATAGTAAGCCTTTTTACACAGGTAAGAGGGATAGATGGCAGGACCTCAGAGGCAGTATATCCGTTACCTTCGTAAAAATTGACTTCCCCTCCCCGATTCCTTCTGGAGGAATCAGGACTTACGCTTGTTGAGGGGAGGCAGAGGGGAACCCCAGGAGGCTCCCCTCAGAAACCAGGGTCCTTGAGAATAGATATCAGTTCGTCACTGCTGTGGAATACACGCCAGCCCTCTACCCCTACCTTTTCTATCACGCCCACAAGGATATGAGGATCGTCACCCTCTCTGCGATAGATCCTCACAATATACACATCCCTCTCGTGTCTGCTTCTGCTATCGTTCTTCTCCATGGATTTCCTATACCATGGAGAAGGTTACAAAAAGGTAACAGGTTTGGTAACACCTTTCTGTTTTTGTACGTTCAGGAGGACATGATAGGGGTGAGGTCATCCTGTGTCGGTTGTGACTTTTGTCACAGAGAAAGGTCGGGCTGGTTTGGTATGGAGACCCTATCCGGTGCAGGGGTAGGGCATAATGAAGTGCCTGCCGTAAGTAACGGGGTATTCTACCAGGGATAGTCGCACCCCAAGCGGTGTGGAACTCAACCCTGAGAGATTAAGGGGTTTTCCTTTCTACATCCGGGTACAGGGAATCAGGGCGTAAAGAATAACCTGCAAAACAAAGGGGGAGGGATATGAGATGTGCGAAGGCATTACTATCCATCTTTATGGTCTCTATCCTCGTTGCCTGCGGGACCGATGGGGACGATACGAGCCATACAGCACCCAACCACACCATCGCAAGCCTCACCAACGAGGAATACACCGCACTATCAGACGAGGAGAAGTACTCTGTGGCAAACAAACTCCTGTCCACACTCTACAAGGGTGTCTCTGTAAAGGAATTTTTCGATATCAGGGACGGGATACGCGCCCTTACGCTGGACGATGGCAGGGATTTTATATCAAAGCTAAAGACCACCCTATCTACACCACTCGATAATCTTGAGTATTACCTCTCTAAGGTGGAACAGAACCATGACTTCGATTCCACAAGGAGACCACAGCAGTATCCCCTTGCCATGCTATTCGAGCTTCCCCTGAGCAAGGACTATTTCGATGCATGGATGGCTTACAGGCTTGCCAACACCATTCTCTTCTCTCCTGCACTTGAGCTCGACTCTGTGGACTACATAGATGTGCACCGTGTGTTCTACAGGCTATTCGACATGATCGGACAGGATAGATCCATAAGGGATATAGTGTACGAACACATGACCTCGCAGGAGAACTGGCGCAGGTTCCGCTCACCAGAGGACAACACAAGGGAGATGATGGAGATATACCTTGCGAGATTTATAGACGAAGAGGTACCAAGGGCAGCCACTGCCTGCAAGAACTGGTACCTGACCGATGATTCACAGGGATATGAACTGGTGGTGGACTTCAACGAGAATACAGAGCCACAGTACATACTCGATACCTGGGTGGTGAACTGTTACGATTTCTACAGGGCTGTCGCAGACCATCCATCACTGATACCGACGATAACATCCGTACTCGTGGACCTTTTCTTCTCCACCCATTCTGACGAGGAAAGGAAAAGGCTCGTTGAGACCATCGTCTCTACAGGACCAGTAACATTCAGGGATCTATTCACAACCATCCTCTTCTCCAAGGAATATCTACTCCATACACAAAGGCCCAGGGGCTTTGAAGAGACCTTTTTTAACCTTGCCGACCGCATCGAATGGTATGCCTTCAACAACTTTTTCAGATACCTGAACAGACCTCCTGGGACATGGTCGTCCATAGAGACACTGTACGAGATGAAGCAGGCTTCCCTTGCCTACAAGCTCGGCAGACCCGCCGAGGTACCCCTGGATTCGCTCAGTTTCTCCTACTATCACAAATCAGTAAGGGAGAGACTCCTCACAGACAGTAAACTCAACTCCTTCAACAGGGGTGATGGAGGCTGGCAGGTGGGATTCATAGAGGATGCCGGGCATCTGGAGGAAGAGGATTTCATACACTACCTTTTCCTTTCCGTGCTTTCAAGAAAGGCAACCCAGAGGGAACTGGAGGTACTCGATCAGGTCTTCAGTTCGAGGGGGTATGATAAGGAGGGCAAGGAATTTGAGCGGGCAATGATAGTGCTCGATTATCTCAGCAGGCTCTCCGAACTGTATACCTTCAGGGCAGTTAATTAAGGAGGGATGACCGATGAAGAGAAGGGAGTTTATCAAGGCAATAACCGTACTCTGTACATCTATGATGACACCACAGATACTGTGGATGGGGGTCTCCAGAGCCAGACCATCCCCCAGACAGTTGAGGAACCTGAGGTCTGTTATCACAGAGGAGGTGGACTATGCGCCACCGTCTGTTATGCCACAGGTGATCAATATATTCCTCTATGGGGGACCATCCGAGCTGGCTGGCAATCTCACCAACATCGAGGAGATCAACCTCAACTCCCAGAACAGTTACCCTTCCTATCTCGATCCCGGAAGTTCCAACAACGTCATTACAGAGAATCACTTCTGGGGACCTGACAGTAATGGCTCAAACTCAGCGGGTGGAGATGTGATGGAGGAACTCATCGCATCCGGTGATATGTCCATATACCGTACCATCAACCGTCTCAAGGACGACAACAAAGCCCACGGCAGGAGTGTAACGCAGAACCTTGTGGGCAATCTGGATGTCTACAGTCCAGGGTTTGCAACCACACTGGCAGGTGTACTCTCTGCAAACAATCCCTTTGGCAAGGATATAGATGAACTCGTACTGCCCTTTGTCTCCTTTGAAGGCGATTCCAGGGTCTTCAACCTCGGTGAACTTGAAATACCCCTCACACTGAGACCTGTAGCCCTCGATACGAACTTCGATAACCCTTACAGCAGGAAGAAGAATCCCTATCTGGACGATACAACCGATGCAATACTCGACAGCCTTGCCCGTGAGGTCTCAGGAGCCCTGGACAAGGGGTATCAGAAGATAAACGATGCATTCCTTAAAAGAGGGGAGCTGGCAGGATTCATAGAGAGGAGTTTTAACAGGACCAGTGTGGACGAGAACCTGCCGTATCACCCTGGAGGAGACACAACAGACCCTGACACAGATGATACAGGAAGGCTGGTCTATCCTGACACGAACTTTGGCAGGCGTCTTAAGGCAGCAATGAGCCTTGCCATATCCAATCCAGATACCATATTCATCAGCCTTGGCAGTGGTGGACTCGGTGGCTGGGACGACCACTCAGAAGCCATCGACAGATACACCACAAGGATGAGAGAACTCATGCAGGCACTGCGTGCGGCTGTGAAACACATGAAATGGGTGAATCCTCCCAGAAGAAACATCGTCATAAACGTCTTTGGTGATTTCGGCAGGAACGTAAACCTCAACAACGCCCTCGGCTGGGACCACGGCAACAACCAGAACCTCTACACCATCGGTGGATGGGATATCCCTGGAAGGGTACTGGGCAAGATAGCTGGAAGAACCGTACGTACAGGGGACCCAAAGGTCAACAGGCAGTTTACCATCCCTGCGGATGACAGTTACCAGTGCGAGCCCTTTGCCATAGTATCGACTATTTACAGTTATTTCGGCATAAGGAATCCAGAGGTACTCACGGGCGAGCCCCCTGTAGATGAGACCACTCCACCGAATGAAAGGAAGGTTTAAGGAAGAATCACCTTTGATCTCTTAGGGTTGAACCTCCCGCCACCCGCGGTGCCACCATCCCTGGTAGAGGTTTCGATGCCCTGCTTCTTACGGTGGGATAGTTCATTCCTGCGGGGTCCCTTTTGTCTGTGGAGGTGTGGTTGGGGGATGGTTTTCTATGCCTTCCAAGTCTTCAGTGAACCGGCAAAAGGGCATGCCACAGGAGGAACAAAAAAAAATGCTCCTTACCACACCAGTCCTCTCCTGTGGCATAAGGCTTTTTGCATGTCGAGGCGAGACCCTTTTACTTTACACAAAAGGCCCCGCCTCTCTTAAAGGGAGAGATTCAATCCCCCTGACTTTCCCGCTTCTCAACCCAACCACTGATTCGCTTCTCAGAAGGTCCTCTTTCTTCTCAACCATACAATGCCGGCAGATCCGACTCCGACAAGGAGGATTGTCGATGGTTCTGGTACAGTGGTAGTCACAGGTACACCCACTGCATCTATCTCTGCATCGAAGGACTGCCAGCCCGGTGTTGTAGGGTCGCTATCGTACAGGCTATTCCAGGTCGTATGACCAGCATCTTCGAATATGGTCATACTGTAGTTCGCGTATATGCCTATGTACCGTACTTCCACAGGGAAGACCCATTCCGATGCCCAGTCATCCGACTCCACAGGGGTTCCGTAATCTATCCAGCCATCTGCATACACCGTCTGAAGGTCGGCTGGTATCCAAAGGGGTGAAGTAGGATCTGAGGGAACACCAAACACTGTGAATTCGAGCGATTCGTAGATACTCGGCCCATGATCTATGCTGGGAAAGACATAGACCGTATCGGATAAAGTGCCGAGGTCCCAGACGACCAGGTTAGTTGTAGCCTGAACCCAGCGCCAGTCGGTATCATTACCTGCTGCAGGGTCAAAAGTGGGGTCACCACTCCAGGAGTAAGAATCAGGCGGACTGGTACCGGATAGCCCACTTGAACCATACATATAGGTACCGAGGGTGTAGGGGCCTGGTACAGTGCCATTTACGATGTTGAGGCTCTCAATGTCTATGGTGTAGGCATATACAGCAGGGGTGATACCCACAACGAGAAAGAATAATACCGCTACAAAAATAAAACTACCTCCCCTTTTTCCTGACATCCAATCCCTCCTTTCTTAAAAGATTTAAAAGATTTTTTTGCAAAAAATATGCCATACTTGTGGACTGCTTACAAGGTGTTGATTCTCAAATGTTTTCTTATGAGTGGACAGTCCTTGTGATAATGGAAATGTAAAATTTCTTTACACCATAAAATGGGGGACGAAAAGGAATATCCCGACAAATCAAGATGTTAGCCCAAAGCATGGATGTAAAAAAAGTTAACATATTATATGGCAGATGTGGAAGAAAAGTAACAACCTTTTTAAAATCACGGTGTTATAGAAGAGAAAGATGACAAAACCTCTTACACCATCCTCTTTGATGCATGGCTGTCCAGCCCTCTATAGGATATTAGGATATATGGGGA
>WGFF01000204.1 GCA_015492355.1 Deltaproteobacteria bacterium | reverse complement strand
CATGAGCCTGTCCCATGACGTGCCTTATTGTAACCTGATCGTTCATCATATTCCATAGAAGAACAGGACTCGATACCACTATACTTATAAGGAGTGCAATATAGGGCTCTCCTCTCCAGAGCCACCTTCTGTCGTCCCTTGAAAAGAGGATAAAAAGGAGTATACATGGATAGATGAGTACCATTGTGTACTTACTCAGGAAACCTAATCCTGTAAAGAGTCCTGCCAGATACCACCACCTCTTGCCCTTTCCATCGAGTGCCCTTTTCGTACAGAGAAGGGTCACAAGCCAGAAGAACACCAGTAGCACATCCGTTGTCATGAGTATGGAACCAGCTGAAAAGAGGGGTGTTATGCTCGGTAGTAATGCAGACCAGAAGGCTATGGACTCGCTACCGAAGAGTTCCTTTGAGAGTACATACAGCACTATGGTAGAGAGGGTGGAAAAGACCACTGCCCCGAGTCTTACCGCAAACTCTGTATCCCCGAATAGCCCTGTGAAAAGGGCTATGACATAGGCGACCCCTGGACCTTTACTGTAATAACTCAGATCGAGCCTCCTTGACCACTCCCAGTAATGAGCCTCATCAGGAGAGAGGTCAAAAGGTCCCAGGGCTATGTAAAGAAGACGAAAGGCTGTCAGGACAAGGAGAAAAAGGATAAAAAGAACCCTATACCTCAATGGTCTCTCTTCTTTTCTTCATGTATTCCCTTAACCAGGGTATGATATCCCTGTCTATCCTGTCGAATGCAAGGGCACAGGTTGTGCCGACAAGGGCACCAGCCACCACATCCAGGGGGTAATGGACACCCACGTATATCCTCGAGTAAGCCACAACAAAGGCAATGGCAAGGAAGAGGGGGTAAAAGATCCTGTACTTCTTGGCAAGGAAGACCATGCTTGCAAATATGTTAGTTGCGTGACTCGATGGAAAGGAATAGGACCCACCACATCCCACAAGGAGTCTGATCCCATCGAGGGCATGACATGGTCTCTCTCTGGAGAAGACCTCCTTGAGAAAGGAGGAGGTCATATCACTCACCACCACCAGCACCACCACCATTATAAGGATGTATTTGTCCCTTCTGTCACCCCACACAAACCCCACCGTCCACATGAATGCGATGAGGGCGATGAAGTTAGCCTTTCTGGTGATAAAAGGCATAAAGTAGTCGAGAAAAGGGGCGACAAGGACGGTATTGAGGATATAGAAGAGCTCCCTATCCAGGGTTATAATTGTATCCAGCACCTTTTCCCCTCACCTCCACCATTCCTTCCACAGCCTTCATCACATCCTCTACCGTTATCTCCTTCATGCATCTCATATCATCACAGTGTTTGAGAAAGCACGGGCTACACGGAAGGTCTTTTCGTATGACCATATGTCCCTCTCCGTACGGACCTGTACGTACCGGTGAGGTGGGACCGAATATGCATACCACCCGTGTACGTGCTGCAACAGCAATATGCATGGGACCTGAATCTACCGTAAGGGCAAAGCCCGAAAGCCCCATAAGATAGAAAAGTTCCTTCAGGTCCAAGAGACCCGCAAGGTTTACAACCCCTGTATCCTTCCTGCATATACCATTGAGTCCCTCCCTGTCGCTCCTGCTACCCACCACAACCCCTCTCAAGCCGAACCTCCTGAAAATGAGCCCTGAAAGCTCGGCAAACCTCTCGTCACTCCACATCTTGGTGGTCCACCTTGCCCTCGGTACGATTACAAAAAACCCCCCATCTGGGTCTATACCCTCCCTTTCAAGGATATCCACCACCCTCTTCTTCCTCCCATCCTCCACCACAACCGGAAACTCCACATCCTTCACCACCCCACCGGCATACCTTGCAAGGTCAAGGTATCTGTCCACTGCATGTCTCTCAGGGCTGGAGGAGGGGAGCCTCTCGTTCAGAAAGATATAACTCAACTCCCTTGCATTCGAAAAACCTATCCTTCTCTTTCCCTTAGAGAGCATAACCCATATACCACTCTTGAAGAGACCCTGAAAATCTATAACCATATCATATCCCTGGGACGCAATCCATCTGGCTATACGTATATTCTCCAGGGGACTCAAAAGCCAGCCACGTCTCCTTACAACTATCACCCTGTCAAGGAGGGGATGTGCTTGCAGGAGTTCTTTTGCCCTGTCTTCGACGAGCCAGTCCACAATCGCCTCTCCCTTCTTGAAGGTCTCCCTCAGCGCCTTGAGCGATGGCAGGGTATGTACCACATCACCTATGGAGGATAGTTTCACTATGAGTATCTTCTTCATACACCGACCAGCAAGCCCCTCTCCTTGAGGTCCTTAAGCACCCATCCCACTGCCTGGGATAAATCCCTTGCAACGAAATCAGGTGGGTGGTCGAGCATCTTTACCTCTTTCTTTCCATGCCCTGTCTCAACGAGTATAGCCCTTGCCCTGACCCTCCTTGCGAGTTCCACATCAGATGCCTTGTCTCCCACCACATACGAGACCTCTGGATCGACACCGTGGTTTGAGACCGCCATCTCTATGAGGGCGGTATCGGGTTTTCTGCACCTACATCCATCCTCTGGACGATGGGGGCAGTAGTATATTCCATCCAGGCGGGCACCCCCTGAATCGAGGAGTTCCCTGAGCCTTGTGTTGACCCGGAGGAGTTCATCCTCTGAGAAGTACCCACGCCCCACACCGGACTGATTGCTCACAACGATGACCTTTATACCAGCCCTGTTGAGCCTCTTTATCGCCTCACAGGCACCATCAATGAGGGTGAGCCTCTCTGGTGAACCTATGTATCCCACATCCTCATTCACCGTACCATCCCTGTCAAGGAATACAGCGGGCAGTCCACCACGCCCCCTTCCCCTCTCACCTCTCCTTACCCTCTCTTTCAACACATCCATGGCGCCTTTGAACACCTCCTCAACGGTTATATCCCTGAGACATTCGTAATGACCATAGGGGCATGTCCTTTTAAGACAGGGACTACACGGAACCTCCTTTCTTACCACCCTCACCTCCCTGCCCAATGGACCTGTAACCTCAGGGTCAGTGGAACCGAACACAGCAACCGTTGGCACACCGAGTACCGCACAGATGTGCATCGGTCCTGAATCATTGGTTATGAAAAGATCGAGCCTCTCTGCAAGGGCTATGAACTCCCTCAGGGTGAGTCTACCTGTTAGCACGAATGCCCTTGTTTTCATCCTCTCTATGAGTCTCTTGGCGATCTCTGTGTCGTCCCTTCCACCGAATATGAAGGGTACAACCCTGGCTTCTTTACCGAGGTGGTCTACCACCCCTGCAAAACCCTCAGGAGACCACATCTTTGCAGGACCGTAACTTGCCCCTGGCAGTACCCCAACTATCATCTCATCCCTGCCCACACCTGTATCCCTCAAAAAATCTCCTGCCCACGCCCTCTCCCTGTCCTTTATGTGGAGGTCGGGCAGTGGTGCCTCAGGTATATCCCCTCCCATGGCACCTGTGATGTTGAGGTAGTAGTACACATGGTGTCTCCTCCTGGGGTCATCCACAGGTTCTATCACCTTTGTCAGGAGCGGACCCCTCATGTTCCTTGCATAGCCTATGCGTTCGGGTATGCGGAGGAGACAGGCTATGAGCGCTATTTCAAAGGAATTCTGGAAGAATACAGCCTTGTTGAACCTTCTCTGTTTGAGTTCCCTCAGAAGAAAGAGCCTTCCCCTCAAGCCACTGTGCCGTCCATCCGCATCGAACTCCAGTATCTCTGATACATGGGGGTTGTTCTCGAATACCCCTGCGGTCCACCTTCTTGTAAGTACGGTTATGTTAGAATCTGGATGGAGCGCCTTCAGCTCCTTTATCGCAGGCAGACACAGTACCGCATCCCCTATCCAGTTGGGTGCCCTTACAAGTATATCCATCTCCTATCCTTTTGTATCCATCAGGGTAAATTTTGGTG
>WGFF01000203.1 GCA_015492355.1 Deltaproteobacteria bacterium | reverse complement strand
GGTCCGATTCGATGACCCATTACCTTCTTCCTGTCGGTGGAGGTTCACTCCTTGCCCCAGGGACTTTCAATCCCCCGAGACCTCATGATGGTCTCTCCCCGAGGTCTGGATACCTTCTGTGCCATTCTGTTGCCTGCTCGTATGTATAGGCGACCCTCAGGATGGTTCCTTCATCCAGTGGTCTGCCGAGTATCTGGAGACCGACGGGCAGTCCATCCCTGGTGAAACCGCAGGGTATGGATATACCCGGTATGCCTGCAAGGTTACACGAGATGGTGAACACATCCGAAAGATACATGGTAAGGGGGTCCTCCACCCTCTCGCCCACCCTGAAGGGTGGTGTGGGAGAGGTGGGTGTCACTATCACATCGCACCTTCTGAACGCCTCCTCAAAGTCCCTCCTGATAAGGGTACGTACCTGTGAGGCCTTCCTGTAGTAGGCATCGTAATACCCTGCAGAGAGGGAGTATGTACCGAGCATGATCCTCCTTTTGACCTCAGAGCCGAATCCCCTGTCCCTTGTCTCCTTGTACATATCTATAAGGTCACCCCTGCCCTTCACCCTGAGCCCGTACTTCACACCATCGTATCTTGCAAGGTTGCTCGATGCCTCTGCGGTTGCAACGAGATAGTAGACACTTATTGCATACTCTGTATGGGGAAGGCTCACATCCACAACCTCTCCACCACTCTCCTTGAGGAGGTCCACAGCCTTCCTTACGTACTCCTCCACCTCCCTGTCCATACCCTCTATGAAGTACTCCATGGGGATACCTATCCTCAAGCCCTTTATATCCTTCTTGAGGAAGGAGGTATAGTCTGGTACAGGTGCATCTATGGATGTTGCATCCTTAGGGTCATGACCTGCTATCACACTGAGCACTATTGCGGAATCGGTTACGTTCCTCGTTATGGGACCTGCCTGGTCGAGGGACGATGCAAAGGCTACCATGCCGTACCTCGATACCCTTCCATAGGTGGGTTTAAGCCCCACCACACCGCAGAACGATGCGGGTTGCCTTATGGAACCACCTGTGTCAGTGCCTATGGAGGCGGTACACTCGCACGCACATACCGCAGAGGCAGACCCACCTGAACTGCCCCCGGGGACACGTCCGAGGTCCCAGGGATTGAGGGTGGTGAAGAATGCGGAGTTCTCGGTGGAAGAACCCATGGCGAACTCATCCATGTTTGTCTTGCCCAGGATTACAGCCCCAGCATCCTTGAGCCTCCTTACAACAGTGGCATCGTAGGGGGGTACGAAGTCCTCAAGTATCCTCGAGGCACAGGTTGTCTTTGTATTGACAGTGCAGAATATGTCCTTGAGGGATACGGGAATACCGGTGAGGGGGGAGATAGCGTCCTTTTTCCTCAGTCGTTCATCTGCCTTTTCTGCCATCCTGAGGGCATCGTCCTCCATCACCGTTATGTAGGCATGTATCCTGCCATCCACATCTTTTATACGCCTGAGGAATGCCTCTGTGAGTTCAACTGAGCTTATATCCCCGCTTCTCAGGGCTTCGGAGAGCTCATGTATGGGTCTAAAGATTATGTCCATAACCACGCCTTATTCTATTATCTTCGGTACCTTAAAACAGCCCCTATCCTTTTCTGGTGCGTTTCTTAGCGCTTCTTCAGGCTTAAGAGACCCCTCTACCACATCGTCACGCATGACCTCGACCATTGGTACTGTGTAGGTGGTCGGTTCAACACCCCGGGTGTCCACACCTGAGAGCTTTTCCACATATTCGAGTATCCTCTGGAGCTGGGCTGTATAGAGCTCCACCTCCTCCTCGGTAAGGGCAAGCCTTGCAAGCCCTGCAACATGCACCACATCTTCTCTCGTAATAGCCATCTCCAGAACCTCGTAGAGAAATTTAGCCTCTAAACTACCATACATGAGAGACCGATTTCAAGTGCTAAGGAGAAAGCCCCTTTTAGACTTTTATTCCATCGGGGAGGGGTATAGAAAAAGCGAGGATAAGGGTATATTGACAAGGTCTATTGAGGATGTTAAAGTCCCCTTATATGATGATAAGGGTCGGTTTCATCCAGAACAAGCCTCTTTTCGGTGAGGTGAGGAGGAATGTGGAGAGGGTGGTGGAGAGGCTTTTGCGTGTGGATGCGGATATCGTTGTACTGCCAGAGCTCTTTGCAACAGGGTATCAGTTCAGGACACGGAAGGAACTCCTTAAGTATTCCGAGGGCATACCAGAAGGTTATACATCCAGAGCCCTTCTTGAGGTGGCGGGTAAGAAGGGCTGTTTCATTGTTGCGGGCATACCAGAAAGGGCAGGAGGGAGGGTCTACAACTCCTGTGCCCTCTTCGGTCCAGCAGGTATGGTGGGGCTTTACAGGAAGGCACATCTTTTCTGGCGGGAAAAAAGGCTCTTTTCACCAGGGGATACACCCTTCAGGGTATATGATGCAGGTGGGGTGAGGGTGGGCATGATGATATGTTTCGACTGGCTCTTCCCCGAGGTTGCAAGGACACTCACCATGAAGGGTGCAGATGTGATATGCCATCCCTCCAACCTCGTTCTCCCCTACTGTCCGCAGGCGATGGTTACAAGGTGTATAGAGAACAGGGTCTTTGGGGTGACAGCAAACAGGGTGGGAACAGAGGAGAGGATAAGGAGGAGTCCCCTGAGATTCATAGGCAAAAGCCAGATAGTCTCACCAGAAGGAAGGATACTCTGCCGTGCATCGGGAAACAGGGAGGAGACAGGGGTCTTCGATATAGATATAAGGATGGCACGGAAAAAGAAAATAACACCGGAAAATCATGTCCTCCACGATCTCAGAAGAGACCTCCTGTAAGAGGGGAGATGGAAGGGATTGTATACTGTATACATTTTTCCCTTGACAAAAAGGCACAGTTGTTTTATTTTCTTAACCACCTCTGGTGAGCCCATCCTTCTTAAATAATGGTTTTCCGGGTATAAAAGGATAGGTTTTACAAAAGGAAAATAAGGATGCTCACTTACTTATCCGTACTCTTGATGGCTGGTTTCGCCATCTTCATGGCGATGATGGCCCTCTTTATGAGTTCTCTTTTCAGACCCAGCAATCCCTACACCGGCAAACTATCCCCCTGGGAGTGTGGCATGGAACCTGTTGGTGAGGCTGACAAAGGGCACTTCAGGGTCCACTTTTTCATAATCGCCATACTCTTTATAGTCTTCGATGTGGAAACACTCTATCTATTCCCATGGGCAGTTATACTGGCGGACAAGAGTATCGCAACCATCGCCTTTGTCGAGATGTTCATCTTCATAGTCATCCTCGGTGTGGGGCTTGTATATGCATGGGGTAAGGGTGCCCTCGACTGGGTGTAAGAGCAGTCAAAAAGGGGTGAGTATTTTATGAACACACTCGGTATGCTTGAAGGTTTTGTCTTCCTTACCACCCTTGAAGAGGTCATAAAGACCATAAGAAAGAACCCCGTGGTCGAGAAGATAAAGCAGAACCCGATTACATCCGCAGTGGTGAAGTGGGGGCGGGCATCTTCACTATGGCCCATGACCTTCGGGCTTGCATGTTGTGCCATCGAGATGATATGTGCTGCATGTTCACGTTATGACCTGGACAGGTTCGGTACCATATTCAGGCCCTCTCCACGTCAGTCCGATGTGATGGTTGTGGCTGGCACGATGACAAAGAAGATGGCACCTGCGGTGAGGAGATTGTACGATCAGATGGCAGAACCGAGATGGGTTATTGCCATGGGTGGGTGTGCATCTGCGGGCGGACCTTACAATACATACTCCGTTGTCCAGGGTACAGACCTTGTTGTGCCGGTGGATGTATATGTGCCAGGATGTCCACCGAGACCCGATGCATTGCTTTTTGGATTCCTCAAGCTTCAGGAAAAGATAATGAAGGAAGCCCCCTTTATACTCGAACAGAGGGGGCTTAAGACAGGGAGCTGAAGAAAAAACACTTCACCGTTTCAGACAATGGGCTCCGGCAGAGAAAATCCCGTGGTCGTGGATAGAC
>WGFF01000202.1 GCA_015492355.1 Deltaproteobacteria bacterium | reverse complement strand
CTGATTCTTCTTCTTGCAGGTGTTTACTACCACAGGATTTCACAGGTACCCGCAGGGGGTGAGTACATTGAATTTACTGGTATCGTCGAGGCAAAGGAGGTGGAGGTCGGCTCCACCATCTCTGGAAGGATCGAGTGGCTCTGCTGTAAGGAAGGCGATAGAGTGAAAAAGGGTGATACAGTGGTAAGGCTCGGGAACAAGGAACTCGAAGAGAGGATAAAAGAGGGCAGGGTCCTTGTAAGGGAGGCAGAGTCCCTCATAAGGAGAAGGAGAACAGAGATAGAGAGGGCAAGGGCTCAGATAAAGACCATCGAGACGGAAATAGAGTCAACAGAGGCAGAGATAAGGAGAATAGGTGTCCTCCTTGAGAATGCAAGAAAGGAGCTGGACAGGGCAGAAGCCCTGTACAGGGAGGGATTCATAACAGAAAGGGAACTCGACGAGAAGAGGACCACCTACCGTGCATATACCGCCCAGATCGAATCCATAAGGGCACGTAAGGGTACTATACTTGCGAGACTTGAGGGCTCTAAGATAGACGTAAAGACCAGGGAGGCACTCCTCAATTCAGCCATCGTAAACAAACAGAAGGCAGAGGCACATCTACGGGTACTCCTGGCACAGCTCGATGATACGGTCATAAGGTCACCTGTGGATGGTACGGTTGTGTATCAGAGCCATGAGGAAGGAGAGATAGTAAGCCCTGGGCAGTCCATTTACACGATACACGATCTTACCGACCTGTGGGTGACAGTGGATGTGGAGGAGACACTCATAGGCAGGATAAGGATAGGGATGGATGCTGATGTGGTACTCCCATCCATGGAGGACAGGGTTTTTAGGGGACGGGTAAAAGAGATAGGGAGATTCGGCGAGTTTGCAACCCAGAGGGATGTTAAAAGAGGAAGGTCTGATATAAGGACATTCAGGGTAAAGATAGGTGTAGAGAGACCAGAGGGATTTTTGAAACCGGGCATGACAGCCATAGTAAGGATGGGTTTTAAGGGGGATGGATAGGGAATGTCCTACGCCATAGAGGTGTGTGATCTTGTAAAGAGGTACAAGACAGTTACAGCCCTCGACAGGGTATCCTTTACCATAGAGGAGGGTGAGTTTTTCGGGCTCCTCGGTCCGAATGGAGCGGGTAAGACCACCCTCATAAGGATACTCACAACCCTTATAAAGCCTACCAGTGGAAGGGCGGTTGTGATGGGGCTCGATGTGGTAAAAAAGAGGGCAGAGGTGCGCAAGGTCATCGGGGTGCTTCCACAGGCAATGACGAGCGATCTCGACCTTACAGGGCTCGAAACACTCGACATATACGGGAGGTTCTACGGCATACCTGCAATGGAAAGAAAAAAGAGGATAGCCCAGCTTCTCGAACTCGTGGGGCTGAAGGAAAGAGCCCGTGACCTTGTTGCAGCATATTCTGGTGGTATGAGAAGGAGGCTTGAGATTGCACGAGCCCTCATACACATGCCGTCCCTTCTAATACTCGATGAGCCCACCCTCGGGCTCGATCCACAGAGCAGGCACACCGTATGGGAGCTCCTCAGGAGGTTCCAAGATAGTTACAACCTCACCATCCTACTTACAACCCACTACATGGAAGAGGCGGAGAGTCTCTGTGGCAGGGTTGCCATAATCGACTATGGGAAGATAGTCGCCCTCGATACAGTGGAGGGACTGAAAAGGATGGTGCCTGAAAAGGATACTATAGAACTCTCCATTACCAACATAGGGCTGGATAGGGCTGAGGCATGGATAAAGACCCTTTCTTACGTGCACTCCTGTGTCATCAGGGATGATACACTTATGGTGTCTGTTGACAACGGGGCAAGGATGGTTCCTGTGCTTGTGGATGGATTGAGAGGGCTCGGTGCAAGGGTCACAAGGATAATCCTCAAGGAAAAGACCCTTGAGGATGTGTTCATACACTTCACCGGAAGACCCATAAGGGAGGAGGAATCCAGGAAGGTGAGTTTCCTCATAGGTGCAGGAGTACCCCTTAAATGGAGTAGATGAGGGATGATACGTTTCCTTGCGGTGGTAGAAAGAGACCTCAGGAAATTCCTGAGAAACCCGCTGGTTATACTCGTAAGCATAGTCATGCCTGTGGTGTATCTTGTAATCCTCGGCAATTCCCTGCAGGGAGAACTCAGGAACATAACCGTTGCAGTGGTAGATATGGACAGGGGACCCTTTGCTGACAGGGTCATTGAGCGGTTGTATGCCCTTCAGGCAGGTCCAGGTACCATCATGCTGGTACGTGTCGCAGACCAGGGAAAGGCGATGGAAGGACTCAAAAGCGGAAGATTCAAGGGGGTCCTTATCATCCCCACGGATTTCTCAAGGGATATAATGAGGGGTAAGAATCCAGAGCTGGGGTTATTCCTCGATAACGCAGAGACCGTATCCGCAGATACACTGCGCATGGCTATTACAGGTGCCATCGGAGAGATAGAAAGGGATTTTTTGCCTGTAAGAACCAGGACCAGTATACCCTCTGTAAGGGAGGTGAATCTCTACAAAAAGGTGGATTACGACCAGAGCCTCATACCGGGTGTCGTAATCATGGCTATATTCCTTGGTACCATGACAACCGGAGCATTCAACCTTGTCATGGACAGATTCCTCGGCATAGAGGAGAGCTACTTCCTCACCCCCCTTACAAGGTACGATATAGTGATGGGGCTCATGGTAAGCGGGCTTATCGTTACCACTGTTCTCGCCCTGTTCGTACTCTTTGCAAGTTCCCTTATATCAGGTATATACCTGTGGAAGGTACTCACCCTCCATGGCTTTGTGCTCCTTACGGTTATTATAGTCCTTTCCACCTTGGGGCTTCTCGGATTGATGTTCATCATAATGGGCAGGATAAACCATCCAAGGATAGTCGGTGTGCTCGGGGGGTTTCTCAACGTCATATTCTTCTTTCCGAGCGGGGCCATATACCCTGTGGAGAGTTTCCCATGGTGGCTTAAGGGATTCGCCATTGTAAACCCAGAGACCTATTCTGTACACGCCCTGAGGGCTATACTCTTCAAGGGTGCGGATATAGAGGCTGTAAAGGGTGATATACTCTTTCTATCTGTGTTCGCAGTGGTAGCCCTTCTCATCGGTATACTCGTATTCAAACGTGGACTTTAAGAATGGAAAAGGGTATATTATTGGAGTTTTTTGTGAAGGGGAGATGTCTTAGGGGTCTCCTGATCCCGCTGGATAGATGAACCATGTCCATGAGTATCATTACGCAGGGAAACAGGCAACCTTTCGGAGGGATGTAATCCATGAAGAGTTATCGTAAGGAGCTGTGGTTCAATCTGCCGGAGAGGATGGGATTTGTCAACATAACCCCCCAGGTGGAGAGGTGTGTAAGGGAGAGCGGGGTTAAGGAGGGGCTTGTGCTTGTAAACTCCATGCACATCACCTCATCTGTGTTCATAAACGACGATGAGAGCGGACTGCACCACGACTACAGGAGATGGCTCGAAGAGCTCGCCCCCCATGAGCCCGTATCCCGCTACAGACACAACCTTACAGGCGAGGACAATGCGGATGCCCATCTCAAAAGACAGGTGATGGGTAGAGAGGTTGTGGTTGCCATAACAGACGGAAGGCTCGATCTCGGTACATGGGAGCAGATATTCTACGGTGAGTTCGATGGGAGGAGAAGAAAAAGGGTACTGGTAAAGATAATAGGCGAGTAGTATGGCAGAGAGGATCGTAAGCTTAACAGGGCTTGTATTCTTCATAGCAGTTGCATGGGCGTTTTCAGAGGACAGAAGGAGTATAAACCTGAGGCTTGTCCTGTGGGGTCTTGTGCTTCAGTTTGTCTTTGCCCTTCTCATCCTCAAGACCTATCCAGGACACCTTGTATTCGACCTTGCAAGGATTGTGATGACAAAGGTGCTCGACTTCACGGAGTTCGGGGCGGTCTTCCTCTTTGGAAGGCTTGTGAACGACCATTCCATAGGTGCGGTGGTCGCCTTCAGGGTCCTTCCCACCATAATCTTCGTATCGTCCCTCATGGGTATACTGTATTACTTCAGGATAATACAGGGTGTTGTATGGCTCATGGCAAGGATAATGGAGCGGACGATGAAGGCATCAGGGGCAGAGGCGTTCATGGCTGGTATGTTTGTGTTCATGGGCATAGAGGCAGTAACAGCAACAAGGCAGTACATCCAGAGGATGACCCGATCCGAGCTCTTTACGGTCATGTGTGGATTCATGGCAACCATTGCAGGGAGTGTGATGGCTGCGTATGTGAGTTTTGGGGCGAGTGCAGGGCATCTTCTCTCTGCATCTGTCATGAGTGCCCCTGCTGCAATAGTCATATCGAAACTCATGGTACCTGAAAGGGACAGACCGGTTACAGCGGGCAACCCGTCCATTACCTTCAGGAGCGATGATGTCAATATAGTAGAGGCTGCAGCCAATGGGGCATCAGAGGGACTAAAACTCTCTGCCACCATAGGTGCCATGCTCATTGCCTTTGTCGCCATCATAGGCATGATGGACTACCTCCTCGGTTTTCTTAACACCTCCTTCGAGGAGCTCACAGGATATGTATTCGCACCTGTTGCCTTCCTCATGGGCATACCCTGGGAGGACTGTTTTGAGGTGGGCAAGCTCCTTGGTGTGAAGGTGGTGTTTAACGAGTTCATATCCTATCAGAAACTCCAGACCTACATAGACCAGGGAGCCCTACAGCCACGCTCCATTACCATAGCCACATACGCCCTTTGTAGTTTTGCCAACTTCGGCAGTATCGCCATACTCATAGGGGGAATAGGCGGTATCGCACCTGAAAGGAAAAAGGATGTGGCAAGATTGAGTATCCGTGCCCTGGTGGGTGGATGTATGGCAGGATTCATGACAGCAACCATCGCGGGTATACTGATATAACCCCAACCATCCGATTTGCCGGGTAACCCATGGAAAGGCTCTATAAAACATGACCCACAAGCCCTCCGATAACAGGAAAAAAATCTTGACAAGTCGGGTATTTTACTGATATTTTTATATATTCAAAGAATAGGAGGGGCTGGATTATGTACGCTGTTATAAAGACAGGTGGAAAACAGTATACTGTAAAAGAGGGGGATATCCTTAAGGTAGAGAAGATACCGGGTGAAGTGGGAGAAGAGGTGGAGATAGAAGAGGTGGTCGCTGTGGGCG
>WGFF01000201.1 GCA_015492355.1 Deltaproteobacteria bacterium | reverse complement strand
CCCTCCTGATGAGAGGTACAGGCTCGTTGAGGAGTACGGTCTCCCCGGTATAAGGGTCTTTGGGCGCTACACCTCTGATGAATGGCAGAGGGTGAAGGATATAGTGGTGGAACTACACAGGGATGGGCTTGAGGGGGTGGTGCTGAAACCTGTGGATAGAAGCGATAAAACACTCAAATACGTGACCCCCTTCTCCCTGATGCACGATCTGAGGATAGGTGCATTCCTTATAAAGGAACTGCCAGCAGGATACTTTACAAAGAGGATAACCCTTACAGCCTTTGCCTTGAAGGAACTCGATATCGGTGATGGTGGATGGTTCGATGAGCTCGGAAGGTCCCTCATGGTACCCCTCTGGGACGCAATGGAGGTTATCTCTAAAGGTAGTGAGATAGTGGAAAGATTCAGTATAAGGATGAAAAAAGAGGAGAACATCCAGAGACTCTTCTCCCACCTTGCATCCACACACCTGAGATTCGAGGTGATCTCAAGGGAGGAGAAGGACGGCTACTTCCATGTAACATTCAACAGGATATATACAAAGACCTCTTCTTTTATAAGAGGTACCCTAAGAGGGAAGACCTTTGTCGATTAGCACCTCTATTATCTCCCTCAGCCTCTCTGACTCTATCCATCTTATTCCCAGCTTCTCAGCCCATGTGATTATTCCCTTATCCGCTGTTACAACCACCCCATCGAGCTCCATTGCAAGGAGTATGAGTTCCACATCCTCCTTGCTGTCTATTATCCCCTCCCTGAGGGCTTCCCTGTACTTCTTTCTGAGTGTGGCTATGTCCTCAGGGTGTGGTTCCTTCTGTATCTTCTTTACTATCTCCTCTGCCACCCTCAACCCCTTGTCCACCCTTTTACGTACATCGTCTATGAGTTCGTAGAGAAGAAAGGCAGGTACACTCATTTCATATTTTCTGGGGGATTTCCTCTGGATTACAAGTTGCAGTTCCTTGGGCAGGTCTTCTGTTTTTATAAAGGTGGATAGCTCCCTGTAGATGGAAGGGGGCATGTAGAACTCCACACCCTTTGTTTTTTCTGCAAGGATGAGGAAACTATGGAGTGCCTCTGTTGGTGTGACACCAAAGCCCCTGTATATTTCAGGATTGGTGAACACACTTGTATCGAGGACGAACCTGAGGGGGGTCTTCCTTGAGCCACTGCCTGCAAGGTCATCTATCATAACAGGTTAATACTAAAGGAAGGTAGAGGGGTTGTCAAGTCCGTGTGGAGTGGAAGAAAGGATACAGTGGTCTTAAAAATCCTTTCTGGATGAGAATATATCCTTTCCACTGTGGGCATACCACCACCTTACGGGTTTATCGGTACCTTCGTATGTTGCAGCCTCCAGGGTGACCCAGCGCTTCGATAGATCCACAGAGGCATCAATGGGTATGGAGAACCTTTTAAAAAAGAAAAACCTCTCTTCGCCCGGTCCTGTTGTGACCCTTATAGGGAACTCATTACTTCCTTCTTCTATATTCCAGCACTTCTCACCGCATCTCCTGCTCAAACCGAACATAATGGTATCAAGGGTTATGGTCTCTTTGAAGTCTTCAGGATGCCTGAGGGTGCCCACAAGAACGAATATCTCCACACTGTCTTTATCTATCCAGTAGCGAGCCTTTATATCGAACTGTTGAGAAAAACAGACGTTATAACTATTCATGTAAAGGGGCTCTGTAACACTAAAGAAATAGATAATCCCTCCAGCGGATACAAGAAAGATAGGTATCACTACTCCCAGAAGAATCTTCCTCATCCTGTCTTACCTGTCCGTTCCTTCGGGTGAAGGATAGATTCCCACCCCTCTCGGGCACTTAAAGAGGCTGTTAAATCCAAGTATACCAGAAAGGCAGGGATTTTTCACCCATCCTTTACGAACCCTGCCAGAATGCCCAGTCCTCTTGGCGGGGATGAATGGTGGGTTTTGTAAAAACACAGAGTCGTTCTATCCCTTCGGTGATGGTTCGGTCCATCCCCGTTTTCCAGCAGAGAGATACTTTATCTTATCAATACGGGACTACACAGTACAGGAGTCTATAAAAAGTTTCTTGACTTGGAAGGTAATCTTTAATAATTTTAGGTAATGGTTTGGAGTGGTTCTGGGGCAATGGATACGAGACGTATAAAGGCAGGGGACGATATATTCTTTACCCTTTCCATGGCAGAGGTCCTGGAAAAGCAGGGCAGGCTTGAGGATGCCCTCATGATATACAAGATACTCGCGGATACCTCTCCCGGGGATAAACGGATACAGGAAAGGATGGAAAGGCTTACAAAGATGGCGAAACTGAAAAGGTCCTTTTACAAGGAGGGGTAGGTATGGCCTTTGAGGATATACTAAAGGAGATGGTGGAGGGGGTTAAAGGAGGTACAGGGGCTGCCATTATGGGAATGGACGGGCTCTCGATCCAGAACTATATCCGTCAGGATTCTCCATGTGATATAGAGACAGTGGGTGTGGAGTATGGTAAGGCTATAGAGGAGGTAAAAAGGGCATCTGGTATGCTCAGGCTCGGTGAGGTGGAGGAGATAAGGATACATACAACCGGCGGGGATGTACTCATACGGATACTGACACCTGAGTACTATATGGCATTTGTTGTAAACCACAGGATGAACGTTGGCAAGGCAAGTTATCTTCTCAAGAAGGCATCCCTGAGGGTAAGAAAGGAGCTCTTAAAATAAAGAGAACCCCTTTTTCTGAGAGACTCAGATCCATAAAAGAGAGCCTCGGTCAACAAGAGGTCGACTGTTTCCTTGTAACCGATACAGCCAATATCCGGTATCTCACTGGATTTACCGGTTCTACTGCCTATCTCCTTGTAACCCGGAGGGATTCCATACTGCTCGTTGACGGCAGGTACACGGAACAGGCAAGGAGAGAGGTCAGGGGCGTAAGGATAAAGAGGATAAGAAAGGGTTTTGAAGACCTTGTGGGTGTGGTAAGGTCCCTGGGACCACGTATCCTGGGATTCGAGGGCAGATACGTAAGCTACTCAACCTATGTAAGGCTCAGGGGCAATCTAAGGGGATGCAGGTTCAGATCCCTCGATGGACTGTGCGAAAGGAGGAGGCAGAGAAAAGACCCGGGAGAGATAAGGAGTATCAGAAGGTCCATAAAGGTACTGGAGGCAGGTCTTGAGGGTATACTCTCTCTTATAAAGCCGGGTACAAGGGAGAGGGATATAGCCCTTGAACTCGAGGCTTCCTTGAAGAAGATGGGGGCTGAGGCTGTTGGCTTTGATACCATAGTCGCCTCTGGATGGAGGTCTTCACTGCCCCATGGCAAGGCTTCGAACAAGAAGATAAGGAAAGGGGAGTTTGTAATAATCGACTGTGGAGCAGTGGTGGATGGTTATCATTCTGACAAGACACGTACGTTTGTGGTTGGAAGGGCAACTAAGAGGCAGAGGGAGGTCTACAGTGTGGTGAAGATAGCCCATGACCTTGTGATAGACGGCATAAAGCCCGGGTTAAGGTGTGCTGATGTGGACAGGATAGCAAGGGATTATATTAAAAAAGAAGGGCTCGGAAGGTACTTTGATCACGGCACTGGTCATGGTGTGGGGCTTAAGATACACGAAGGTCCTGTGATAGGTCCTGCAAGCAGGGATATACTCGAGCCGGGCATGGTCGTTACAGTTGAGCCAGGGGTGTACTTACCGGGCTGGGGAGGGGTGAGGATAGAGGATATGGTGGTGGTCACAGAGAGGGGGTGTAGGGTACTTACAGAGCCTTCGGCAGAACTAACAAGTCTGTAAGAATGGAAGAGGAGGATAAATGGAACTCAAGTACATAAGGTCTATCTACAGATTTCTCAGGGATACGGATATAGAGGAGATAGAGATAGAGGGTAAGGAAGGAAGGATAAGGATAAAAAGGGCTCTATCCCAGGGGCAGGTTGTATCTGCGGTGGAAGAGAAGAAGGCAGTAGAGAGGGAGGAAGAGCCAGAGCAAAGGGAATCGAGGGGAAAGAATATAAAGGTAATCACCTCTCCCATGGTGGGAACCTTCTACAGGGCACCATCCCCTGAAGCCCCCCCATTCGTGGAGATAGGCAGTGTGGTAAAGCAGGGGCAGGTTCTGTGTATCATAGAGGCTATGAAGATAATGAACGAGGTCGAATCCGAATACGGTGGCAGGGTGGTATCTATACTCGTAGAGAACGGTCAACCTGTTGAGTATGGCGAACCACTCTTCCATATAGAGGTGGGAGCAGGATAAGGGGGGAAAGACCTTTCTGTGTCACCCAACCCGCTGATAGAAGAGATTATCCCTTGCATCAGGGGGTTTACTACCTGAGCCCCCTGTGAATTATTGACTATCATTCATTATGGGGAAGGGTATGGATTTTATCCCCGCACAGTTTACTTCAAGAGAGAGTATCCTATGTTCAACAAAATACTCATAGCAAACAGGGGAGAGATAGCGGTAAGGATAATAAGGGCGTGCAAGGAGATGGGTATCAAGAGTGTGGCGGTCTATTCCGAGGCGGATAGATACGCCCTCCATACGAGGCTTGCAGATGGTGCTATATGTATAGGTCCTGCAAAGGCTACAGAGAGTTATCTCAATATCTCCTCCCTCATAAGCGCCATAGAGGTGATAGATGCCGAGGCAGTCCATCCAGGATACGGTTTTCTTGCGGAGAGTCATGCCTTTGCAGAGGTGTGTGAGAAATGCGGTATAAAGTTCATAGGTCCTACCTCTGAGGTCATGAGGCTCATGGGCAACAAGATACAGGCCAAGAAGGAGGCTGAAAAGGTAAGGATACCTGTGCTTCCATGGAGCAACAGGGGGCTATCCGATGAGAAGGATGCCATTGAGGTATCCAAGAAGATAGGTTTCCCCGTGCTGATAAAGGCGGCAAGCGGTGGTGGTGGAAGGGGGATGAAGCTCGTCCACACACAGGCAAGCCTTGCCAATGCCTTCAACATGGCAAAGATGGAATCCCTCTCTGCCTTCGGTGATGGGGAGGTGTTCATAGAGAGGTATTGTGAACTGCCGAGACACATAGAGATACAGATAGTGGCTGATGAGCACGGCAATGTTATACACCTGGGAGAGAGGGAATGTTCCATACAGAGGAGACACCAGAAGATAATAGAGGAGTCTCCCTCACCAGTTGTGGACGAGAGGCTGAGGGACAGGATGGGGGAGGCAGCCATAAAGCTTGCAAAGGCAATAGGTTACACCAATGTGGGTACGGTGGAATTCCTCATGGACAGGGAGAGGAATTTTTACTTCATGGAGATGAACACCCGCATACAGGTGGAACACCCTGTCACAGAGATGGTGACCGGCATAGACCTGGTGAAGGAACAGATAAGGATTGCAACAGGAGAGAGGCTCAACATCAGACAGAAGGATGTGAGGTTCAAGGGGCATTGTATAGAATGCAGGGTAAATGCAGAAGACCCCAAGACCTTCGTACCATCCCCTGGCAGGATAAAGGAGCTGTGCCTGCCGGGTGGACCCGGGGTGAGGGTGGATACCGCCATCTACTGTAACTACACCATCCCAAGTTACTACGACAACCTCATTGCAAAGGTTATCGTACACGCAGATACAAGGATAGACGCCATACACAGGATGATAAGGGCACTCGATGAGTTCCACATAGAGGGTGTCAAAACCAACATCCCCCTCCTTGTAAGGATCCTCAAGGACCACGACTTCATCGCAGGGAATATAGATATAGACTTCCTGTCGAGATTTTCATAAAATAAGGTAATGGGTATCTTTTTCGGACTAAATCTTGAGGGAACCCCCTTTTGTAAAAGGGGTTTCCCTCAAACTCCCTTCCCCAAAACTTTTAATCTAAAGTTCTTTGGGAAAGGGGGCAGGGGAAAACACCTTTTTACCAGAAAAGGACGATAGCCCGCAGTG
>WGFF01000200.1 GCA_015492355.1 Deltaproteobacteria bacterium | reverse complement strand
AGAAAAGGGCGATAGCCCAGAGGGTTTTCCCCACAACAATCAGGTCCGATTTGATGACCCATTACCTTTCCCCGTACCGCCCGGTGCATCAGGTGGGTCTGGGATAAATACGTAAATCTTTGAGGTATGGCAGTATGAAAAAGGAGATAAAGACCGAACTCGCACCTCCTGCCATAGGACCCTATAGCCAGGGCATACGTGCAGGGGAGTTCATCTTTCTCTCGGGGCAGATACCAATAGACCCGTCCTGCGGAAGGGTGGTGGAAGGAAGGATAGAGGAACAGACAAGACAGGTGCTCATGAACATAAGGGGTGTGCTCGAGGAGGAGGGGGCAGGGCTTGAGGATGTGGTGAAGATAACGGTCTACATGAGGAACCTGTCACACTTCGACAGGATGAATAGGGTCTATGGGGAGTTTTTCTCTCCCCCCTATCCCGCGAGGGCAACGGTCGGGGTAAGTGCCCTTCCAAAGGGCGTGGATATAGAGATAGATGCCATAGCGGTTGCAAGGAGCAAGGACGGCTGAGTAGGTAGTTAATATCTAAGTCCCTTATATCCGTCCTGCCAGAGTTTGTTACGGGTTTAAAGACCCTCTTTCTGGCAGGGCTGAGGGGAGATTGTGGGGTGTGTCCATTGGTAGAAGGGATACCTCCTTACGAGGAGGGTCGGTGGATACCCCTTAGGCGATGGTGGAATCTATCCTTGATGGGCAGACACCCCTCTTTCAGGCAGGTACCTTCACTACAGCACCGGAGCGGATACAGTCGGTACAGACCCTTATTCTCTTTCTCCTTCCCCTGTATATGGCGCGTACCCTCTGGAGATTGGGGTTCCACCTTCTCTTTGTCTTGTTGTTTGCATGGCTCACGTTGTTGCCAAAGCGTGGTCCCTTACCGCATATCTCGCATACTGCTGACATGGGGGCTTTACCTCCCTTTCTCTATTTTTAGAGAATTTATGAAAAGATTTTTATACCACAAAGGATATTTTCTTTCAAGGCTTAATTGATGTTCTCTAAGAGGGAGTCCTGGGTGGAGGCTGGTTATTACCCTCTGGGGGGTCGCCCTCTTCATGGGAGGGGGGCTCCAGGGTGGACAGGGTATCGTATTATTTTTCTTGTCGCCTTTTTTCTTTTTTTGGTATGTGGGTATCTCTTTCTGGATTTCGTTGATGGGATGGGTGAGTATGGTAGTTTTGAGGAACCTGTGGATGTTATAGTTGTACTTACAGGTGGTGCGGGCAGGATAGAGAAGGGGCTGGAGCTTATGAGGAAGGGAACAGGAAAGATACTCATCCTGAGTGGCGTCAACGAGGCTTCTGATATGGATGCCATATTCTTCAACCAGCCACTTACCGATAGGGAGAAAAAGACCATACTCCTTGAGAAGATTTCAAGGAGTACCTATGAGAATGCGGTTGAGGTAGGGAAGTTAATGGAGGGGCTGGGCATGGACTCCATGATGCTCATCACATCCACCTATCACATGAAGCGTGCCATGTATATATTCAGGGACGTTATCCCTGATTACATAAGGATAGAGCCCTGTTCCGTCTCCACACCCAATTTTGATGAGACGAGATGGTGGAGGGGAAGTGGACCTGTGCTGTGTATAAAGGAGTTTATCAAGTATTACTGGTATATTATAAGTGACTTTGTGGTCTGAAGGGGGGACCCTTTAGAGCCAGTCTGGAGGACAGGTCCCCCCACTTGAGTGTCGATCCTCCAGGAATCCTCTATCCGCTATATCTCCAGGCTCTCACCGGGTTTGAGTATCTTTACCTCTGTGGCTGAACCCTGGAGTCCCTTCTTGAACTCCTCTGGGTCCTGCTTTATCACATCGAAGGTATCATAGTGCATTGGCACAGCGATCCTCGGTTTGAGGAGTTCCACCGCCTTTATGGCGTCCTTAATACCCATTGTAAAGTTGTCCCCTATCGGCAGAAGGGCACAGTCTATGGGATTCATCTCGCCTATGAGCGCCATGTCAGAGAAGAGTCCCGTATCACCAGCATGGTAGACTGTCTTACCATCCATCTCGATTATGAATCCGCAGGGATTGCCCGCACTGCCCGCATCAGTGGTGGAGCCGTGGTGGGCTATGGTGAGCTTTACCCTGCCAAAGGGAAAGGTGTAACTACCTCCTATATGCATGGGATGTCCTGTTGCACCCTTCTCTGTACAGTAGTTTACAAGCTCGAAGGTGGCTATGACAGGGGCATTGTTCCTTCTGGATATCTCCACTGCATCAGCGATATGGTCGAAATGACCGTGTGTTACAAGTACATAGTCCACCTTCACATCCTCTGGTTTCACTACAGACAGGGGATTGTCCTTGAGAAAGGGGTCTATGATTACAGAGTGTCCCTTTCCCTCGATTAAAAAACAGGCATGTCCATGATAGGTAAGTTTCATCCTTTACCTCCTTTCCGTATTTATGGGATCAATCAAGCCCCCTTACCTCTATCCCTTCCTTTCTGAGTACAGCTGTTGTAACCCCACTGCCCGGGACCTCACTGTTGTTCCTGCATATCCTTGTAACCCCGCAGGATGGGCTTTTTTCCTTCATAAAAGCCCTCCTTACCCCCAAAAACCTTGCAACCTTTACCACCGCCTCTGCCCCCCTGAGGAGATTCTCTGTAACATCCCTGCCCTCTCTATCCACAACCCTTGCCCTGTGTTCTATCACATCCCGGCCATCCCCGTCCTCTATCTCTGCACACGGTCTCGGGGTCGGAAGCCCTCCCATCTGTTCAGGACACAGGGGGATAGGTATACCTCCTATCTCTTCCATCAGCCCTTCCCTCAAGGCAGAGCGTCCATCGTACCTCGTACATAGCCCAACAAGACAGGCACTGACTATAACAACCTCAGCCATCTTCTCCATCGAATACGGTTACAGAGGGATTTTCGAGCACCCCTCCACAGGCTACATCACCTGCGTCCCCCTTTACAAAGACCCTCCTTCCCTTTACAACGAGCCTCCCCTCAGCGAACAACTGAATTGCCTGTGGATAGATACGGTGTTCCTCCTTGAGTATCCTCTGCCTCAAACTCTCCACAGTATCGTCATCCCTTACAGGCACCACTGCCTGAATGATTATAGGTCCTGTATCAACACCCTCGTCCACGAAATGGACGGTACATCCACTGAACTTTACACCATATTCGAGCGCCTTCTTCTGGACATCCAGCCCGGGGAAGGACGGAAGAAGGGCTGGGTGGATGTTCATGATGCGCATGGGAAAGGCAGATATCATGACCCGCGACAGGATCCGCATGAACCCTGCGAGCACAACGAGCTCCACTCCATACCTTCTGAGAAGCTCAACAAGCACACGGTCGTATTCCTCCCTCGATGCATAGGAACCACCCTCAACCACCTCCACAGGTATACCGTGCCTGCGTGCCCTCTCCAGTGCATACGCACCCGGGTTGTTCGATACAACCACCCTTATCTCTGCAGAAATCCTCCTCGATTCTATGGCATCTATTATGGACTGTAGGTTCGTCCCATGCCCTGATACAAGGACACCGAGCCTTACCATCTTTCTTTTCAGGGAAGAGCCCTCCCCTTACACCTCCTTTTACGGATTAGGACAGAAAAACATTCAAAGCCCCACTAACTCAACGTACCCATCCCCTCTCTTT
>WGFF01000199.1 GCA_015492355.1 Deltaproteobacteria bacterium | reverse complement strand
CCGTTGACCTTCAGGGGAGTATCCCTTATGTCCCTGCGTAATCTATTATAGATGTCTGTATCCTGTGGCTGGAAATGGAGTGAACTATACTATTACAAGCCTCAGGGCATTCTCCATGGCGTCCTCCCAGTCCTTGCCCTGCTGTTTTATCGTCCTGAGTTTTTTCCGCAGATGTTTGGCAGTGGTGAGGGTGTGTCTTCCAGTGGGGTCTTTTTCGAGGCATGGGGCATTCTTGTTGTAAAGGAGGAGCCCCTTTATCGCCTCGAAGGAGAGGCTGAAGTATTTTTCCTTTTTCTCTGTATGGAGCATCCATCTTGAGGATTTGGAAAGGAGGTTGAGCATCCTGTGCCATTGTTTCACCCTGTGGAGGCTGAGTATACTTGAGAATATGGTCCTGTTGGTCCTGAACGAAAGGGGTGTGTCTTCGAGTATGGAACTTAAGAGTCTGTCATTGTCCCTGCGTACATTGCGTATTATCTTCTTCGGTATCTGCCAGACCCTTTTATCCGCCAGTGCATCGAATCTCAGCTCCCAGTATACATGTCTCAGTGTCCGTGTGGAAAAGGAGCGTATCATCATCTCGGGAATGAAGTGATTATGGGCTATTGTGTCTGCTGCAAGATGGCTCAGATACCCGTAGGCAAATGCCCTTTGAGAATCAGTGGATGCCTTTTTGAGGACCTTAAAACCTATCCTCCAGTTATGACAGTGCTTGAGGTATTCCACAAGGTTTTTACCCACCACAATATCAGCACTTATGTTGCCATAGAGGAAATCATAGGGATACCTCGAAAGAAGGTCCTTTACAGGAGAGGAAAAGATGTTAAGATTGTTGAGTATAGCGCCTCCGAGTTCGAGATGGGTTGCAGGACCCCATGCCAAGGAAATAGATGGTGAGATAATCACAAAGAGTATGGATAGAAGTGCTATGTACAGGATCATATAAAAGAATATAATACCCAAAGGTATCAATTTTGTAAAGACAATAAATATCTCTCGAAGTTTCTTGGAAGCACTGTGTTACCTTATATAGTCCCTACAATAAATAAAATAGACTTTTTCCAGGGCTATGACTATGAAAACACTGAAGAGAATCACAGAAGACCTTATAAGGAATCTCGAATTCCTGCAGACAATAGGTGTAGAGGAAATCCCTTTTAAGGGCGGGTCCAGACAGGCCAAGGGAGACCATTTTAAGGAGGTCTTGGACAGGGAGATCGCAGGATGTAGCAGGTGTCCCTTTGGGTCAGACCCTGTTGTGAGGGCTTACTGTGGCACAGGGGGTGTGTCTGCAAGGGTCGTCTTTGTGGATGGTCTACCAGGGATAGAACAAGGGGAGGGTAGAGCCTTTGCAGGGAGGGCAGGGGGACTGCTTTTAGATATAATAAGTGCCATGAACCTCAAAAAAGAGGAGGTTTATTTTACCTGTGCCATAAAATGCCTGCCGGGGGAGACATTCCAGTCGGTACTTTCCGTAGCCATGCCGTGTCTTTCTTACCTCGAAGAGGAACTAAAAAATATCTCCCCACTGGTAATAGTGACCATGGGTGATATCGCAACAGGGGCACTCCTTGGCGGGGATGCGACGGTCAGGAACTCACGGGGAAGATTCCACAGGTACATGGATACAAAGGTCATGCCCACCTATCATCCAGAGACACTACTTAAGAGTCCAGGGCTCAAGGGGTATACCTGGATGGATATGCAGAAGGTGATGGCCGAGTTAGGGACGAAGCCCTCCTGACATCGCTGCACGGTGGAGATGGCAATCTACTAAAAGGAAAGATATAGAAATGGGTTGACAGATGGTATATTGGTCTTTATACTTAAGTAAGTGCTTACTAACTTGTTGGTGATGGGATGACGATCAAAAGGGGCAAGAAAAAGAGGCTTTCGAGTGCGGAAAGACGGGAGCAGATAGTAGAGGTGGCTCTCAAGCTCTTTTCCATCAAGGGATTCAGGGGAACCACCACGCGGGAGATAGCGAAAGAGGCCGGGATAAGTGAGGCAACCATTTTTAAACTCTTCGCAAACAAAAAAGCCCTCTACAAGGCTATTATTGATAAGTGCTGTAGCGATTCAGAGGGACAGTTACTCCTTATAAAAAGGCTTGAGGGCAAGAGCGAAAGGGATATACTTACAGAGATAGCGGACTTTTTCCTCGAAAGGTACCTCAACGATCCAACCTTCGGCAGGCTCCTTCTTTTCAGTGCCCTTGAGGCAGGAGATTTTTCCGAACTCTTCATAAGAACAAGGGGTGTGGAGATACTCGATTATCTCTCTGGATACATGAAAAGGCTCATGAAGAAAGGAACCTTCAAGCGTTACGATCCTCATCTTGCAGCACGTGCATTCCTTGGTATGATATTCCATTACTGTATGGTGCAGGGCATATTCGGGTTCAACAGGTTTTTTAATCCTCCAGCCAGGATTGTGGGAAAGACCTTTGTTGACATATTCCTTGAAGGTATAAAGAAGGGGGAATGGATATGACTATACCCGGGTACTTATCTTACATATCCAGCCCTGTTGTGAGGATGGTGATGGTTGCGATGTCTGTGGTATTTATCCTTCCTTCATGGTCGCACTCACAGGAGCCACTCGGTCTTTACGATGCATATCGTCTCGCCTTAGAGAATCACGATGTGATAAAACTCGCAGAAGAGGACCTCTACCAGAAGAGAACCGACATAAAAAAGGCCTTCTCCCAGGTCCTCCCCACCGTAACAGTGGAGGGCAGTTACATACGTTATTCAGAGAGACAGACTGTAAGTGGTTTTCTTTTACAGCCCGATGACAACAAGCGCTTCGAGATAAGGATAAACCAGCCCCTCTATACCGGTGGCAGGGAGTGGAGCCTTCTCAGGCAGGCAAAAAAGATGGTCATAGGTACTGAAAAGGGGGTGGAGCTCACAAAGGAAGAGATAATCATGGAGACTGCACGCACATACTACGGTGTGCTGAAGGCAAAGAAGAACGTGGAGATAAAGGAGGCTTCCCTCAGGAGGGCAGAGGAACAGCTCAGGGTTGCACAGACACGTCTTCAGGTAGGAACAGCAACAAGGACCCTCGTACTGCGTGCAGAGGCAGAACTTGCAGGTATAAAGGCAGAACTCGTATCAGCACAGAGGGAACTCAAGGATGCCATGAATAGACTGAGAAGGATTACAGGATTTAACGGTCCCTTCGAGGTATACGAGCCACCAGCCATGAAGCCAGTGGATATGGATGTAGGGAAACTCGTGGAGGTAGCCCTTACCAGGAGGCGTGATTACATACAGAAAAAGATAGAAGAGGAGATAGCATCTGAGGGTATTACCTATGCAAAGGGGGGATTCCTTCCCAGACTCAGGCTCGAAGGGGTATACACCCACAGGGATCAATGGCCCCCCACATCGTTTCTACTCAATGATACGGTCTACGTAGGACTCACCATTACCTTTCCTATCTTTGAAGGGGGACTGAGAAAGGCAGAGCTCGATGAGGCAAGGAGTAAACTCAGGCAGGCTGAACTCAACAGGATAAACTACAGAAAGGAGATAGAACTCCAGGTCAGAGAGGCTCATAACAGTATGGTCTCAGCCAGATCGATAATCGAGTCGTACAAAAAACAGGTATCCTTTGCTAAGGAGAACTACAATATGGTCTTCAGACAGTTCCAGCACGGTGTTGCGGATAACATGGATGTGATAGATGCAAACACCACACTGGTCTCTGCGGAACTCGGACTTATGACAGCCATATACGACTATGACCTGACCGTACTCGAACTCAAAAAGAGGATCGGGGTACTTCTGGATGAGATAGAAGAGATACTGAGCTTTCTTTAGCAGGGGCTTGTCTATGACCAGGAGGACTCCCCCCGCACAGACAGGAATCGAGATGAGAAGACATATAATCCTCTACATTGCCATACTCCTTGGCACTGGTATTGTTACGCCAGGGTGTAGCGATAGCGGAGATGAGCGTGATGGTGTGGCAGAATCCAAGGATATCCATACAGTCAGGGTATGGAAGGCACATAAAAGGGATATACTTCAGCAGATAGATGCGGTCGGTACCATTGAGCCAGAAGAAGAGGTCGATATAAGTGCCGAGGTATCTGCCAGGGTGGTGGAGATACTAAAGGACGAAGGCATGGCTGTTAGTAAGGGAGAGGTGGTCGTTGTGCTGGACAGTGAAAGATTCAGGCTCGAGATGGAGAAGATAAAGGCAGACCTTAAAAAGGCAGAAACAGAGCTCACCGTTGCGGAAAAGGACCTAAGGAGAAAGGAGATACTTTTTGGAGAGGGTATGATACCTGAAGAGGCGTATGAAGATGCCCTCACACGTAGGGACGTGGCAAAAGCGACAAAGGAGAGTATATCCGCCTTACTTGCGGTTGCAAGGAGAGATATGGAGGATTCCCTTGTGCGAGCACCGTTCGATGGATATATCTCCAGAAGGTACATCTCAACAGGTAGTTATGTAAAGAAGGGAGAGAGGCTTGTTAAACTACTCGATATCGACCCAGTAAAGGCTACATGTGAAATACCAGAGGTATACCTTGCGAGGATAAGGGAAGGAGATACCGTAACCCTCACTGCCGATGCCCTGCCTGGGAGAAGGTTCAGTGGCAGGGTATATATGATAAGCCCGGAGGTAGACCCTGTTGACAGGACATTTGTTGTAAAGGCAAGGATAGACAATGCAGAGGGGCTTTTGAAGCCAGGGCTATCTGTGCATCTCGAGATAGTAACAGGCACAAGGAGGGATGTCTTTGTTGTGCCTGAAAAGGGGGTGCTGTCTGAGGATGGTAGATACTGGGTCTTTGTTGTTTCTGAACAGACCGCACGTAAAAGACAGGTAGCAGTAGGGGAGAGGGTGGATGGGGGTGTGGTTGTAACGGATGGGATAAGGGAGGGTGAGATGGTCGTTGTAGATGGCATATACAATCTAAGGGACGGACAGAAGGTAAGGGTTGTAAGATAGAAATCCATAGATAATCTTCTTATGGTTATGAAGAAGTTACGCAAATACATAGGTAGAACAATCGGTATCGCCCTGGGTACAGGACTGGTTATTGCAGGGGGGCTCGTTGGTGTGGAGTGGATAAGGTACCGCCTCAGCCATGCTGTAACGGACAATGCCTTTGTTAAGACCGATATGGTGAACGTCTCCCCCCTTGTTGCTGGCAGGATAGAGAGGCTTTTTGTGGACGAAGGTGACATGGTGGAAAAGGGTAGTCTGCTTGCAAGGATAGACGACAGAGACCTCAGAAAGGCGGTAAAGGTACGTGAGGCAGAGATAAAGGGTATAGAGAAGAGGATAGAACTTGCAAGGCTTACGGTCAGGAGGATAAGTGAGGAGGTGGAGAGGGATATAGAGGTTGCCATGCGGGCACTCAATGAGGCCACTGAAAGACACAGAGCAGTGGTGGTGAGGCTGAGAAAGGCGGAAAAGGACTTCAAAAGGGCAGAGGCACTCTTTCAGGAAGGCACCATACCACAGGCAGACTTTGATACCACCAAGGCTCATCTCGATGCCATGGAGGCAGAGGAACAGGGGATGAGGTCTGTGATTGAACTCAGGGAGAAGGAGCTCGAAAAGGCAAAGGTACAGAGGATGAGGGTGGAGGAGGCTAAAAAATCCCTCAACACCCTTTTGGCAGAGCTCGAGGTGGCAAAGAGGGCGCTTGATGTGGCTCTACAGAGGCTCAGTCATACGGACGTAAAGAGTCCTATCAGTGGTGTGGTTGCAAAGGGATTCTTCAACGAGGGTGATTATATCTCGCCGGGTATGCCGTTATTTTCCATCTATGACCCTGAGAACATCTACATAGTTGCCAATCTCGAGGAGACAAAACTCGAAGGTGTGGATGTGGGTGACCCTGTGGATATAAGTGTGGATGCCTTCCCTGGGAGAACCTTTGGCGGTAGGGTTGTTCTGATAGGGAAGGCAACGGGCTCTGAATTCGCACTCATACCGAGGGATGTATCCGCAGGTGAGTTTACAAAGGTGGTACAGAGGATACCCATTAAGATAGCCATGGACAACGACCTGAAATCCATACTCAAACCAGGACTATCAGTAAGGGTGGGTATAAAAAGATAGTGATGGGTGTAATTGAGAGATACTACAAGTGGATTACTGCCACTGTGGTCATGATGGGTACATTCATGGCGCTACTCGATACCACCATAGTGGATATAACACTACCCAGGATGATGGCAGAGCTCAATACAGACACCACTGGCATACAGTGGGTTGTGATATCCTACCTCACTGCATCTGCCATAGGCATGACCGCTGTAGGATGGCTCGGAAGCAGGATAAACCACAAGAATACCTACATACTCGGTCTGATTATATTCATTACAGCCAGTGCCCTGTGCGGACAGGCTCAGAACAACGAACAGATGACCCTTTTCAGGCTCATACAGGGCATAGGTGAGGGCATAGTGGTGCCCATATCCATGACCATACTCTACGAGGTCTTTCCTGAGGATGAGCGGGGACTTGCCATGGGTATATACGGGCTCGGTGCGAGCTTCGCACCCGCACTCGGTCCCACCCTCGGCGGTTATATAACAGAGCACCTCTCATGGAGATGGATATTCTATATAAATCTGCCAGTCGGTATACTCGCCCTTTTCCTTTCGGTCTATGTGCTCAAAAGACACGGTGAAGGACAGAGAAAATGGAGTTTCGATACCATCGGTTTCCTCCTCATGTCGACCATGTTTTCCTCACTCATAATATTTACCACCAAGGGACAGGAAAAGGAATGGTTCGCATCGGATTTCATAGTGCTCATGGTGGCGATCTTCGTTATAAGTACAGTGCTTTTCATCCTGCGCGAACTCATCGTGCATGAACCTGTTGTTGACCTTTCCCTTTTCAGGAACAGGAATTTTTCCCTCTCCATCCTTGTTATGGTCTTTTTCAGCATGAACCTTTACGGTACGTATTTTCTCATGCCCCTTTATCTTCAGAACCTCAAACTCTATCCCACCCTTCTTTCAGGCAAGATACTATTGCCAGGGGCACTCCTCACATCCCTTGCTATAATCATCGGTGGTGTTTTGAGCGACAGATACAATCCAAAATATATACTTACACTGGGTATAGTCATGATGACGGTGTTCACCTACAGGCTTTCTACCTTCGATCTCCACACCCAGAAGATGACCATAATCTATGATTTTGCCCTGTGGAACATCGGGCTCGGGTTCGTCTTTCCACCTGCCACTGTGCTCGCCCTTGCTGGACTCTCGGGTGATAGGGTCAACATGGGCTCGAGCCTTATGAATGTATCGAGGCTAATCGCAGGCTCCATAGGTACATCCATCGCCACCACAGTCCTCGTAAGGAGGGAGGAACTCTTTACAGAAGAACTCCTTAGAGGTATACACCCCGGCAATATCGCAATCTATCCTGCCTTTGAAAAGATATCGCACTTTTTACTCATGAGGGGGGCTTTGCCAGGAAGGATAGAAGATCAGACCCTTTCCCTTGTGGAGGGATACACAAAGGCACTTGCAGTATCCTATGCCTTTAAATCATGCTATATATGGATGGCTTCTTTTCCCCTTGTTGCCCTCTTCTTTATATATTTTCTGAGACACAAGCCAGGAAAGAAACCGCTCCCCCAGATACATTGAGCCCAAAAGGCTTTCTTGAACAGAGACCGGTGTGAAGAGATAAGATCACCTTTATAGAACATCTTTCTCCTGCAAGGACAACAGACCATGTTCATAACTGACATTGCCATAAGAAGACCTGTTACCACCTTCATGATGATGTTAGCCCTTGTGGTCTTCGGGGTTGTTGGGTATGTGCGTTTAGGGGTGGACCAGTATCCTGATGTGGACTTCCCGGTAGTAACTGTAACCACCATCTTCGAGGGTGCAAGCCCTGATGTGGTGGAGGAGAATGTTACGGATGTCATAGAAGAGGAGATAACGACCATAGAGGGTATACGGAAGATCTCGAGCATATCGTCCCATGGTGCATCGGTGATAATGATAGAGTTCGACCTCGAAAGGGACATAGACCTTGCCTCCCAGGATGTAAGGGACAGGATAAACAGGGTGATGAGGAGGCTTCCTCAAGACGTGGAGATACCCTCTGTGGACAAGTTCGACCTCCAGGCACAGCCCATAATGTGGATTGCTGTATCGGGCTCAAAGCCGATATATGAGGTTACAGCCTATGCAGAGGATGTGCTGAAGACAAGGCTCGAGGGTATAAAGGGTGTGGGCTCCATCATAGTGGGAGGCAAGCAGGAGCGCACCATAAGGATATGGCTCGACAGAAAAAGGCTCGAAAAGAGGGGTATAACGGTCCATGATGTAGTGGATGCACTGAGAAGGGAGAATGTGGATATACCAGGTGGATTCATGGAGAGTAGAGAGATAGAATTCACTGTCAAGACAGAGGGGGAGTTTCCAGGTGTAGAATCATTCAACGAACTTATAATCGTCAACCGTAATGGATTCCCTGTGAGATTGAAGGATGTGGGCTATGTGGAGGATGGCATAGAGGATATAAGAACCATAGCAAGATACAACGGGATCCCTGCTGTTGGGCTTGGTATAAGGAAGAGGGCAGGTGCGAATACGGTAGAGGTTGCAGGGCTCGTAAAGGAGGAGATAGAGAAAATAAAGACGGAACTTCCCGATGGTATAGAACTGGATGTTGCGTTCGATGCCTCTGTATTCGTGGAGGAGGCTATAGAGGAGATGAAGTTTGCCCTGGTCTTTGGAGGACTGCTTGCAGGGGTGATTGTCTTTGTATTCTTGAGACACATATCCGCAACACTCATAACCGCTGTGACCATACCCCTTTCCATAACAGCCACGTTCTTTTTCATCTATCTATTCGGTTTCACCATAAACACCATGACCATGCTCGCCCTTACTCTCTCCATAGGTGTGGTCATAGACGATGCCATAATCATACTCGAAAATATCTACCGTCACAGGGAGAGGGGAGAGGGGGATGTGGAGGGTGCGAGCAGGGGGACAAAGGAGATAGCATTTGCTGCCCTGGCATCCACATCGGCTATCGCCAGTGTCTTCATCCCCGTTGCCTTCATGAAGGGTGTGGTGGGCAGGTTCTTCTACGAGTTTGGAACCACGGTGAGTGTTGCCATCTTCATATCCCTCTTTGTTGCCCTTACCCTCACACCCATGCTGTGTTCGAGGTTTTTGAGGATAGGAAGGGATAGGTCGAGGTTTTTTGATGCCTCTGAAAGGGTCTACAGGGGTATGGAGGCGTACTATAGAAAGGTTCTGACCTTCTGTTTAAGCCACAGGGTGCCTGTGGTCGTACTTGCTATTATGGTCTTTGGGTGGAGCCTTTTTATCTGGCAGAGGCTTGGAAAGGAGTTCGTACCCTCTGAGGATCAGTCGAGATTCATGATAAGGTTTGAGACCCCTGTGGGGTCGTCCATAGATTACACTGACAATAAACTCAGAAAGGCAGAGGCCTATCTCAAGGGTCTACCAGAGATACGGAGTTTTTTCAGTGCCATAGGACTCGGTGAGGCAGGACGTGTGAACAAGGGGCTTGTGTTCGTAAGGATGCATCCTGCTGAGCAGAGGGGACGGAGTCAGCAGGAGATTATAGGGATTGTGAGGGAGGTCCTCAACATGGAGCCAGACCTGAGGGCGTTTGTAGAGCCACTCGTATTCGGCTTCGGCTCAAGAAGGGGTCCACCTCTTGAGTTCATCATAATGGGACCTGATGTGGATGGGCTTCGAGACCTATCCTCCATGATAACAGAAAGGTTCGCCACTGTACCGGGCATAGTGGATGTGGATACCGATCTTGAGATAGGACTACCAGAGCTGAGGGTCCGTATAGACAGGACAAGTGCATCAGAACTCGGCGTGGATACAACAAAGATAGCCTCCACGATAAATCTCCTCATAGGCGGGCAGGATGTTACTACCTACAAGGAAGGGGGGAGGAGATACGATGTACGTATAAAACTCATTCCAGGGCAGAGAAGGGTGCCAGAGGATATACTCTCCCTTTCGGTGAGGGGAAGGGACGGAAGGCTTATAAGGCTTGCAAACGTTGCAACCATCGAGGAGGGGCTTGGACCGAGTGCCATAAACAGGCTGGACAGACGCAGAAGTGTAACCATATCTGCCAACCTCGATGAAGGCAAAACCCTCGCCTCTGCTATAGAGGATATATCGAGGATAGCAGAGGAGGTACTGCCATCAGGCTACACATCAACACTGGGTGGACAGGCAGAACTGTTCAGGGAGGCAATGAAGAGCCTCATGACAGCGCTCCTCCTTGCGGTAATCATAACGTACATGGTCCTTGCCTCACAGTTTGAAAGTTTCATCCATCCCTTCACGGTCATGATGAGTCTTCCCCTCAGTATAGTGGGTGCCCTGGGAGGACTCTACATTACAGGCAATACCATCAACATATACAGTCTTATAGGTCTCATTCTCCTTGTTGGACTCGTAACAAAGAATTCCATACTCCTTGTTGACTATACGAACACACTGAGAGGTAGTGGTGCACAGAGGGAGATGGCGGTGGTAGATGCAGGGTCTGCAAGGCTCAGACCCATCCTCATGACAGCCTTTTCAACCATATTCGGTGTACTGCCAACAGCCCTGGGCATAGGACCTGGCAGTGAATCAAGGGTACCAATGGCAGTGGCTACCATAGGGGGTATGCTCACATCCACCTTTCTTACCCTCCTCGTTGTACCGGTCGTGTACACGCTTATAGACGATCTGGGAAGGATTTTTTGGGGAAGGAGACCCATCTGACCAGTTGTCTCAAAGGGTGATCTCCACTATTGGGAACACGGTGTAGATAACAACAAAGAATGCCTATTAAAGTGTTGACAAGAGGTTTAATTAATGATATAGAGTCGCTATAATTTTATGTATAATACAATAATAAAAATATAATAGGAGGTTCAGATGGCAAAGGCATTAACAAAGTCACAGATTGCAGACCACATTGCAAAGAAGACAGGCGTTACCAAGAAGGTTGCTACAGAGATGCTCAATCAGCTGGCTCTCCTTGCCTACAAGGAGGCAAAGAACTCGTTCACCCTGCCTGGTATTGGAA
>WGFF01000198.1 GCA_015492355.1 Deltaproteobacteria bacterium | reverse complement strand
CCCTTTTTGCGAAACACCTCGGTCCAAAAATCCCCGGGAGGGGAGTCTGAGGGAGACTTTGCAAGACCGAACAGGGTTTGATATATTTTTACTGTGGGCTATGGGCTGGACCCTGGCTCCTGTAGCTCATAGCCGACGCCGCCCCTGCCAGGGAGGGGAGAGGCCCCTTTTTTATTCCCTGAACCAGATAAGTTTTCCCGCCCGCTGTTTGGTCTTGAGGGAGGCCTGTGGGTCATTACCCTTACAAACAGAGAGGGTTTTCCTCGGGAATATAACGATGGTCTGTAAAAGAGAAAGGAAGGATATATGAGTTATCTTAAGGGCTTGAAGTGCAGGGAGTGTGGAAGGGAGTATCCCAAGGAGGCACTCCATGTATGTGAGTTCTGTTTCGGTCCCCTGGAGGTCATATACGACTATGAGGGTATCGGGAGGGTCTTCACCCGTGAGGTTGTGGAAAAGAGGGCTCCGAATATGTGGCGTTACAGGGAACTCCTGCCCCTGGATGGAGAGCCCTCTGTGGGTGAACAGGTGGGCTTCACCCCCCTTATCAGGGCTAAAAACCTTGAAAAGGCTCTCGGTGTAAAGGAACTCTATCTTAAGAACGATGCGGTCAATCATCCCACCCTCTCTTTCAAGGACAGGGTCGTATCCGTTGCCATATCCAGGGCAAGGGAGATGGGTTTTGAAGTGGTTGCCTGCGCATCCACGGGCAACCTTGCCAACTCCGTTGCTGCCAATGCATCTGCATGTGGTATGGAGAGTTTTATTTTCATACCCTTTGATCTCGAACAGACAAAGGTCCTCGGCACCATCATCTATGGGGCAAAGGTGGTGGGTATAAAGGGTACCTATGATGAGGTGAACAGGCTGTGCAGTGAGATTGCGGGCAAGTACGGCTGGGCATTTGTCAATATCAACATACGCCCTTACTATGCAGAGGGTTCCAAGGCATTCGGTTTTGAGATAGCCGAACAGCTCGGCTGGAGACTGCCACACCATGTGGTGGTACCCATGGCAGGTGGCTCGCTCATAACAAAGGTATGGAAGGCTTTTAGGGAGTTCCACAATCTCGGACTCGTCAACAGCCTCCCCACAAGGATACACGGTGCACAGGCTGGGGGCTGTGCACCCATCGTTACAGCGGTAAAGGAAGGGTCTGAGCTCATAAAACCAGTAAGACCTTCCACCATTGCAAAGTCCCTTGCAATAGGCAACCCTGCGGATGGATACTACGCGGCAAAGACCATAAGAGAGAGCAACGGCTGGGCAGAGGACGTAACAGACGCAGAGATAATAGAGGCGATGAAGCTCCTCGCAGAAACAGAGGGTATTTTTGCAGAGACCGCAGGCGGTGTTACCCTCGGTGTGACAAAGAAGCTCATAGAACAGGGCAGAATCCCGAGGGACGAATCTATAGTTGTATCCATAACAGGCAACGGGCTCAAGACCCAGGAGGCACTCTACGGTAAACTGCCAGAGCCCGTTATCATAAATGCCAGACTCTCAGAGTTCGATGAACTTGTAGGTTCTGAAAAGGGCAGATATGCCCTCAAGGCATAGGCTTGCTGTCTATCGCCAGGGAAAACCCTTCCCAAAAAACCTTAGATTAAAAGTTTTGGGGAAGGGAGTTTGAGGGAAACACCTTTTACAAAAGGGGTTTCCCTCACAATCAGACAGGTCCGAAAAAGATACCCATTACCAAAAGAGAAAGGAGAAAGGCTGTATATGGATCGTTTCATAGAGGACAAGACAAACAAGGTCTCTGTAAGGCTCAAGGGCAAGGAAGAGAAGATAGACTTCAACGAACTGAAGTCAGGTGGTTTCATAAAACAGAGACAGAAAGACCTCTTTACCGTGAGACTGAGGTGTCCGGGTGGAAGGCTCACCACCAGGAAACTCATCGAGCTTGCAAAGATAGCGGATAAGTACAGTAAAAAGGGGGTTGTTCATCTGAGTTTCAGGCAGTCCCTTGAGATACTCTATGTGGATTACAGGGATTTTGACGCCCTTGTGGAGGACCTCTCGAAGATAGGGCACAGTGTTGCATCCTGTGGTCCTCGGGTGAGGGTGCCCACTGCCTGTGGCGGATGTGAATACAATCCAAATGGCCTCACGGATACACAGCGCCTTGCAGAGATGGTGGATGAAAAATTCTTCGGCACGCCAACGTATCACAAGTTCAAGATATCTTTCTCAGGCTGTCCCATAGACTGTGCCAGGACACGGGAGATGGACCTCGGTTTCCAGGGTGTGGTAGAACCAGAATGGGACGAGGAGACCTGTACAGGGTGTACAATATGTGCAGAGGCATGTAAGGAGGATGCCATACAGTCAGACCCTGATACAGGCAAGCCCATATACGATCCCAAAAAATGCATCTACTGCGGGGACTGCATAAGGGCATGTCCTACGGAATCCTGGAAGGCGAAACGTTATGGTCATCTCGTCAGGATAGGGGGTAAACACGGACGCCATCCAAGGGAGGCAGACGAGGTTGCCAACTTCATACCCGATGAGAAGGTCGGAGAGGTGATAGAGAAGACCCTTGAGTGGTATAAGACAAATGGTAAAAGGGGCGAGAGGCTGGGAAAGACCATAGAGAGGGTCGGTATAGAGAGTTACCTTAAATTCATGGAGCCTGTCTTCAAGACAGGCAGTCCAGTGGGCTGAGGTCTATCATGACAGAGATAAAACCGGACGATACACTCGATCTCAGAGGGGTCGTATGCCCCCTTAACTTTGTGAAAACCAAGCTCAAACTCGAAGAGATGGAAACGGGCAAAGTACTCGAGGTCATTCTCGACAGCGGGGAACCCATACAGAACGTGCCCAAGAGTGTCAAGGAAGAGGGACACAGGATCATAGAGGTGAAACGGGAGGGTGAGTACTTCAGGCTCAAGATACAGAAGGGAGGACTTTGAGGTAAAGGCTTCCGCCATCCCCTCTCTTCAGGTATCTCACCGGATCAAGGAAGTCCATCAATGTCTGGGGGCAAAGGTTCTTTCTGGAAAACTATCCGCTGAAGGAATAAAATCCACACAGGAGGTCAGGTTACCATGCCTGTAAAGGTAAGGATACCAACACCCTTGAGGAAGCTTACGAACGGAAAGGACGAGGTCAGCGCAGAGGGCAGGACCATAAAGGAGGTCATAGACGACCTTGAAAGACAGTATCCCGGGCTCAAGGAGCGTATCTGCGAGCCGGATGGCAGGATAAGGCGTTTTGTGAACATATACCTCAATGACGAGGATATAAGGTTCATGGAGAATATGGACACAGAGACCAAGGACGATGACGAGGTATCCATAATTCCTGCCATCGCAGGAGGCATAGATTGAAAAAGCGTGTCTATCTCACATACCCCAAGGAACTCATAAAAGAACCCCTTATCTATCAGGTGGGACATCTCTACAAGGTGGTTACAAACATCCGTCAGGCATCCATCTCGGATCAGATAGGTCTTGTCGCTCTTGAGCTCGAAGGAGATGAAAAAGAGATAGAAAAGGCGATAAAGTTCTTTATAGACAAGGGTGTAAAGGTAGAGCCCATAGAGCTCGACATAATCGAATAGTCCCGAATCCCACCACCTTTATGTTGGGACTAAATGCTGAGGGAAACCCCTTTTGTAAAAGGTGTTTCCCTCAAACTCCCTTCCCCAAAACTTTTAATCTAAGGTTTTTTGGAAAAGTGGAGGTGGTTTGACGGCAGACAGAAGCCCCGCCCTCCTCAGAAGGAGGGCGGGGCTTATCTGTCTTTACTGTACCACCCCGCCTATGACAGCAGGTGCACTGGTTACAGTGGGCATATCGCCGATGTTCGGGTCCACCCAGGCGTTGATATCAGGCAGATCGCTATCTCCAAGGGTGGGTGAGGTGAGTCCAGCATTCTGGCACGCAGTTATGTCAGTCGGGTCACTGGTATTAGCGGGTAGCATCCTCTGCTCTATCTCGAGGGGTTTTGCGATGTACTCAACAGTGGAATCCGAGGCATCCACCATGTTGGAGCCAGCGGGTATCATGAACTCAGGTACCCACCTGCTCGTTTCGTCACAGTTCTCTGGCTTTCCACTGTCGATGTCCACGCACACACCGGGTATGCCGTGGAGCTCACCGAATCCACTGTACTCGAGATAGAACTTGACCCCGTTGTACTTGTTGTCGGGTTTATTTGCATCTGTCTGCGAGTGCGTGTACTCCACAAGGAGTGGAGGATCAAAGGTGAGGAAGTTATCGGAACTATCCTTGAGTGCTGTAAACTTGTTCCACGAGTTCGTACCTGTCTCCCAGGTGTAGAACACTGTAAGATTGCTCCATGCCTGCCACGCACAGGTGGAGTTACCAGAGGTATCCCAGTCGCATGCAAGGGAGTTGAGCTGATCAGAAGGAACAAGGGGACCACTCCATACACCCCACTGGAAGGCGGAGTTACTGCCGGTGAGCACCACGTCACTGGTGCCGTACCTGAGCACCATGTTCGCCTTATTAAAGGTGTACTGTATCTTGTTTGCACTTGAGGGTGCTGTATTCTGGTATTGGTAGGTGCTCGTGTCGAAGTAGGGGTTTGTCTGCGTGATCTTCGACGGGTCCGGGCAGTTCTCAAAGCAGTAGAGCGTGAGGTCTCCTGAAAGGTCTGATGGATAGACCATGTTCTCTGCGAAGAAGACGACAGGTATAAGGGTGGGGTCACTGAGTGCGCTACTGCAGTCGAATGTACCGCCTGACTCACTACACAGAGGGTTGTTTTCAGGATCGTTCCCGTTGAGCCGTACCTGCACGCTCCCACCAAGGGACTGGGACCAGAAGTGGAGGTCCGTCCAGGAAAGGGAACTCAGGTCGATATAACTTGTGGTGGTTATCTTTTTCCACAGCCAATCTTGTGTATCGAGGGTCTCCACCTTTTTGAACCCTGTATCGTCCCATACGACCCTGTAGTCTGTAGAAGTGGAGTTATCGTACCACTGAAGGGGTATGTTCTTTATCTTATCGAGTGTGAGGGTCTTCTTTTCATGCTTTATGAGCTTTCCACCTGAAATGAAGACCGTATACGGTGTCTCTGTACCACTACTGAAGGACTGCCTGTATACTGTTGCACCGCTTGTAAGGGTTGCATCCTCAGGGAACCACAGCCCCCAGTAACCTATCCAGCCGTAGTAGTTCTTTGAACCATCGTTGTACCTTATGGGGAAGCCTGAGTTCCTCGTAACCCTCTTGCCGGTAGAGTCGTACAGACCGTATCTCCATGCGGTCTGGTGGAAGTTGTTTCTGTCGAGACATACGGTTACCTGTGTGGAGTTCACCGTACCTGTTCTGTAGAAGTAGGAGTTGTCGTAGAGTATGTTGAAGGCTGTGCTGATGCTACCAGATGAGTCTTGTGACTGGGACTTTACATACCCCTCACCAGAGGAGGTACCGATGGGTCTGTCGAGTACCGCCTGCTCGGCGAAGCTCACGTTACCACCCGGCGTGCTGAAGTTTCCCTCTATGGTAAACTTCAGGAGTACCTTACCAGAGGAGTCCTGCTCGGTCTTGAGGAATCCCTTGAAAAGGGTCTGGCTCGTATCTACCACACCGCTGTTCACCGGGTGGGACTTGAAGTTTATGGTGAATATACCGTAGGGATTCGATGTGCTCACACCCTCTGTGATGGTCATCTTGGCGAATATGATCTTCTCCGGCTCTCCATTCTCTGCTTCCTCGTGTATCCAGACCTTCACGATGTGCGGGTCGCTGTTACTTGCCCTGGATGACTCAACGACCCACATCTCGTACTGTGGTCTCGTGGAGCCAGAGGACTGGTTCTTGGAGCCCTGCCCTCCACTGGATGCACTGTCTTTGGCACTACTGCACTGGTTGGTGTCTATCTGTGCCTTGTAGGTACCCTTGTTGAGCATATCGTCGTATTTACTCTGCGCTATGGAACAGAGTATCTCGTTTATGAGGTCGAACGTCTCCGCAGATCTCTCCTCCACGAAGTAGAAGGTCTTGTCCTTGTGGTAGTCCGAATCAGAGGAAAGAGCCGAAGGGTCTATCGCCTTTGCCACATAGAGCGGTGACACACTACTGCTCGTGGATGAACTCTGCGCATCCACCACACTCACCTTGTCGGGTATATCGAGTGCTGATACCGTACCAGTGGTACTGCTGGTAGTAGTAGATGTGCCGTCGCTGTTTCCGCATCCACTGAGGATAATAAGGATGGGAAAGAGGAGTAAGAGATTACGCCACACCTTCATTGTTTCCCTCCTTTCTATTGTCTTTTCGGTATTTGATTGCTGATGGTTCACCGGTGACGATACGGCAAGAAACAATTACTTAAAAGCCCTCCAGAGATGATAAACTCCATGTTGATGTGATATATATCGCAGGACCCAGGGATAACTTGAGGGAAATTTTCCCCGGGCGGGTCTTCTATTAATAATTTTACCACAGGAATCACGAACCGCCACTGTCAAGGCTCTCCTAAGGTAATGGGTCATCAAATCGGACCTGAACTTTTGTTGTGGGGAAGACACTGCGGGCTATCGCCTTTTCTGGTAAAAAGGTGTTTTCCCCTGACCCCTTTCCCAGAAAACTTTTAGATTAAAAGTTTTGGGGAAGGGAGTTTGAGGGAAACACCTTTTACAAAAGGGGTTTCCCTCAG
>WGFF01000197.1 GCA_015492355.1 Deltaproteobacteria bacterium | reverse complement strand
GACAGGTCGTATCCATGCAGGTTGGTCCTTCCACGGAGTATAACCGCACTCTTTTTATGGTCTCTATCAGGTGCATAGGTGATGTCCACAGAAGAGAGTGGACCTGTGGAGAGGCTCACATCTATACAGTCTACCCCAGCCCTTTCGTCTCGTTCCAGTTTGAGGGGACTTACAGGATTGAGGAGGTCCTGTGGATTCCATATCCTTCCTGTACCAAGGGCTATCCTCTGCCTGCCAGCTGTAACTGTCACCTCCCCTGCGGTATACCTGAGATAGACCCTGTAGAGATAATGGTGCCAGTAAATGGAACTGTTATCTACAACAGGCGCATCAAGGTCGTACAGGCTACCATCATACATCCCCTTCATCGCCATGAATTCATCCTTCCTGACTATACTCCCTGTGATAAACTCATTGTCGTATACAGCATCAAAATCGAGTGACCCTGTAATCGGGATATTCAATTCAAGCCTCAGTCTGTTAAGATCACCTGTAAAGTGTTCTCCCCTCGCTGTTTCAGAGAAGGTCAGTAGATTCTTATAATATCCCCCTGTTGAGATACCTTCTCTTATCGAGGGTTGGGCTGGAGAGATGGACGGGACAAAGAGTATGAAAAATATAGCCACCAGTATATGCAACATGCCTCCCTGTAAGGTCTTGTTAATCTGTATCAGTAAGCCAGAGGATAGTTAATCCCTGGGACCTAAACCCTTCCATGCCCTTGAGGAAGGTGGTTTTTTAGAATCGAGCCATCCACATTGCCACCTTCTGTTAGATCCTTTTCCTGTTGTAAATCTTCCATTTCTATACCATAATAAAAAAATGGGGCTTTACAGGATGTCCTTTTCGACAGCCCTTTCATGGCTCATGAAGTTTCTCCTTGTGGGGCTTCTCCCGTACGAGGTCTACAGAGGGGAGTATCTTTTTGCCTTTGCCACCCTGCTTGCTATAGCCCTTTCATTTATTCCGAGTATAGTGGAGAGAAACTACCATATAACCCTTCCCTTTGAACTCGATCTCCTGATAACGCTTGCCCTCTTTCTCCATACATTTCTCGGCGAGTGGCTCATGTTTTACGAGAGATTATGGCTATGGGACAAGATACTCCATGTATACGGGAGTGCTGTTATCTCGATGCTTGCCTTTATGATAGTGTACACCCTCCATTATACAAAAAAACTCAGGCTCACCATACCGTTTGTGGGCTTTTTTACTGTTATATTCGCCATGGCTGTGGGGGCGCTGTGGGAGATAATAGAGTTTACAGTGGATAACCTATTTGACAAGACCACCCAGAAGGGGCTGGATGACACCATGTGGGACCTTATAAACGACCTGATAGGTGGTATGGTGGTTGCGGTGCTCGGTATGCTCTATGTGAGATATTCGAGACCAGAGACGAGAAAGAGGCTTGCCAGACCCATTGGAGAGATATTCGGCCTCAAGCAGAGGCTATCCTGATTCCCTTGACAGTCCGTATGTAAGTCTTATAATCTTCTTGATATTTTCTGGAAGGGGAGCTCTTTTCTACAAGAGATGATAGGATACTACCCTGAGGGCAGGGGTTTTGTTCCGAGCCACTGGTAGAACCTGTAGAGGGGTTTTTTCTGTGACCTCTCTGGGACTTTTTTATCATTTCAAGGAGCCTATACAAAGCCCTTGGAGAGACCTTCCACACCTGATTGAGGGGGATACAATCTTTTCATAAAAACGAGTCTTTCAAAAAGGAGGGGGACCATGGACACCTATTACAATCCAGAGGATCTTTCCAAGTTTTCTTCCATCGGTGAGGATGCACCCGAATTGTGGAAGAAGTTTAGCGAATGGTACGGTGCGGTATTTTCAGAGGGTGCATTGAGTGAGAGGGAGAAGGCATTGATAGCCCTTGCGGTTGCCCATGCAATACAGTGTCCGTACTGTATAGATGCCTATACAAAGGCATCCCTTGAGAAGGGTGCCAACATGGAGCAGATGACAGAAGCCATCCATGTTGCATCAGCCATAAGGGGTGGGGCATCCCTTGTGCACGGGGTGCAGATGAAAAACATAACCGCCAAGATAGGGATGTAAGACGATGGAAGGGATGATACTGTCAGAGGATACAACACGCAGGGGTGGGCTTAAGCCCTTTGAGGTATCCCTGAAGGAGACCAATCTCTATCCTCTCAGGGCGACCGGTGTGGTTGTGCTTCAGGTAAATGTGGGGAGGGTCTGCAATCAGTCCTGCAGGCACTGTCATGTGGAGGCAGGACCCCAGCGGAAGGAGATAATGTCAAGGGAGGTCATGGAGATGTGCCTGGATGTGGTGAGGAGGTTGAACCTTCCCATGGTAGATATCACCGGTGGCGCACCTGAGATGAATCCTCACTACAGATGGTTTGTGGAGGAACTGAACAGCACGGGTGCGCAGATAAAGACGCGTACAAACCTTACCATACTCACAGAGGCTGGATACGAGGATATGCCAGAGTTCTTTGCAAGGAACCGTATAGAGGTCATAGGCTCACTTCCCTACTATCTTGAGAGTACAACGGACAGACAGCGTGGGGAGGGTATCTTTAAGAAGTCTATAGATGCGCTCAGGAGGCTCAACAGTATCGGATACGGTATCGATGGGACCGGGCTCGTTTTGAATCTCGTGTACAATCCATGCGGTGCATATCTTCCACCATCCCAGGGCTCTATCGAGGCGGATTTCAAAAGGGAGCTCAAGAGGAGATACGGGGTGAGTTTTAACAACCTCTTTACACTCACAAACATGCCTGTGGGCAGGTTTCTTAACTTTCTCAGGGGTTCTAATAACCTTATTCCCTATCTCAGGCGTCTTCAGGAGTCATTCAATCCCGTGGCTGCAGAGAATGTTATGTGCAGGGAGATGGTCTCTGTTGCATGGGATGGATCGCTGTATGACTGCGATTTCAATCAGATGCTGGGGCTTAAATGCAACCATGGGGCACCGAATCACCTGAGAGACTTCGACTACGAAAGGATCGTTAACAGAAAGATAGTTACAGGCATACACTGCTATGGCTGTACCGCTGGAAGTGGCTCGAGCTGTACAGGGGCTGTTGCATAACGGTCCAGAACCAGCATGTCGTCCCCAGACTATATGGGGAAAACCCTCCGGGCTATCGCCTTTTTTAGATTAAAAGTTTTGGGGAAGGGAGTTTGAGGGAAACCCCTTTTACAAAAGGGGTTTCCCTCAGGATACAGACAGTCCGAAAAAGATACCCATTACCATTACCTGTTGGTTAGGGGTATCATACCTCCCTTATCCTCACCTCATCTGTAAGCCTTCTGAGTTCCCTTGCCCCTTTTGTTATCTCCTCTGAGAGCCTCTTGAGTTCAGTGGTTGGTGGCATACCCTTTTCGGTTGTCTGTTTGAGTTTTTTCTCAAGGAGTGCAAGATGGAAGGTCTTTTCCTTGATACTCTGTACAAGGTGGTTCAGATGGCTGGTCATCCTGTTCAGTTCATCCGCAAGTTCTGTCAATTGATCGTAGCTCCTGAATCTCGTGCGGATGGTAAGGTCTCCTGAGCCTATTGTTTCGAGGTTTCTTTCTATCCTGTATATCGGTCCTGCCATCTTGTGGGAATGGAACATGGATATGAGGGCGATCGCCACTGTAACAATACCAAGGATGAAGATGGAGTAGAAGGATGCAAATATGAGGGGAAAGAGCTCCCTTTTCAGGCCCGATATGACAGAGAAGGTCTGTTCATAACTCCCGCCGAATTCCCTGAAGGTAAGATAGTACAGAAGGAGTGTCACACCCAGCATGCCTACCACCACAAAGAGACATAGCCTGGCCATGAATTTGAGTTTAAAATCCCTCTCAATGAGTCCCATCTGGGAAGCCTCCTTCACAGGTTGAGCCTTTGGTTCAGGGCTCGAAAGAAGTGGTTAAT
>WGFF01000196.1 GCA_015492355.1 Deltaproteobacteria bacterium | reverse complement strand
TGGGGGGTTTCAGGGGGGCAACCCCCCTGAAGATATGGTATGATACCCATAAAGGATGACAATCCCACCTACTCTTTTCCTGTAGTCACGGTGGGCATCATCTGCATAAATGTGGTGGTCTTTTTTTATCAGATGATGCTCGGTCCAAGGGGTGTGGAGCTTTTCATCTTCAGGACCGCTGCCATACCCTATGAGGTGACCCACATGACCGACCTCTTTCCCCCTGCCTTCCTTCCCCCTCCACTCACACTCTTTACCGCCATGTTCGTCCACGGGGGATTGTTCCATCTCGCAGGCAACATGCTCTATCTGTGGATATTCGGGGACAATATAGAGGACAGGCTCGGTCATGGAAGGTTCTTTGTCTTCTATATAGTCACAGGGCTCGTTGCGAGTCTCACCCATATCATAATCGAGCCCTTTTCCACCATTCCCATGGTAGGTGCAAGCGGGGCGGTGGCTGGTGTCCTTGGTGCCTATTTTCTCCTCTTCCCCAGGGCGCATGTACTCACCGTGGTGTTCTTTTTCTTCTTCGTCAATATAGTGAGGATACCCGCACTCTTTTTCCTTGGCTTCTGGTTTCTATTCCAGGTGTTGAGCTCGAGCGTGGGCGGGGGTATTGCCTGGTATGCCCACATCGGTGGATTCATAGCAGGGATGTTAGGTGTGGTACTGGTGAAACCGAAAAGAAGACGGATGAGGAATTTCTATTGACAATTATCGGTACTACGATTAAATTTAAGCATTTACACCAACGTAAGGGAGGGTGGATGAGATGTTCCACATCGCAAACTCCGATGATATAAAGAACGGCAGGGTCACTGATGTGTACTTTGCACGAACCCTTGAGATACTCAAAGCCAGGGGGATAGATAAAAGGGTAAGGGCAGAGTTCTTCACAAAGGGTCTGCCAGGGGGCTGGAGATGGGCTGTACTCGCAGGGATAGAAGAGGTGGCATATCTCATGGAGGGTAAGAAGGTGAATATAAGGTGTCTCAGGGAGGGAGAGGTATTCTATCCTGGAGAGCCGGTCATGGAGATAGAGGGGATGTATCAGGGGTTCTGTGTGTTCGAGACGGCCATACTCGGGCTTATATGTCAGGCATCGGGTGTTGCGACAAAGTCTGCAAGGATGCGGATAGCAGCAGGCAACAAGGTGGTTGTAAGCTTCGGTGCAAGGCGTATGCACCCTGCCATAGCACCCATGATAGAACGCTCGGCATATATAGGGGGATGCGATGGGGTGGCTGTAATAGCAAGTGCAGACCTCCTGGAGATAGACCCAACAGGTACAATGCCACATGCACTCATACTCGTTGTGGGTGATACAGTTGAGGCGGTAAAGGCATTCGATGAGGTGATAGACAAAAAGATAAAAAGGGTTGCCCTCATAGATACGTTCAATGACGAGAAGTTTGAAGCCCTGCGGGTTGCAGAGGCTCTGAACGGAAAACTCTATGCGGTAAGGCTCGATACCCCTTCGTCCAGACGGGGGGATTTCTATCGCATATTCGAGGAGGTAAGATGGGAACTCGACCTGAGGGGATTCAACAACATAAAACTCTTTGCCAGTGGCGGACTGGACGAAGAAGAGATACTTAATCTCAAACCGGTTGTGGATGCCTTTGGCGTGGGTACCTCCATAAGCAATGCACCTGTCATAGACTTTGCAATGGATATAATGGAGATAGAGGGCAGAGCCATTGCAAAGAGGGGAAAATGGTCAGGGGCAAAGAGCCTTCTCAGGTGCGATAGTTGCGGTAAGAGAATGGTTACACCACTCGGTAAATCCCCTGAACAGTGTGACTGTGGAGGGGCGTTCAAAGACCTGCTTGAACCACTCATAGAGGATGGAAGGGTGGTAAGGGATCTACCCAGACCGCAGGGGATAAGGGAATACGTCCTTGAAGGGATAAGTGCCCTTGATCTGTAATAACACCACCTCAGGAAAGGGGATTTAGCCTCCACCTTCCCTACTCGCCAGGAGATGGGCTCCATCCATATCGAATTCAAGCCCCCTTACAAGGTCGGATATCTTTACTGGCTTGTAGCCACGGGCTTTGAGTTCATCGAGGAGTTGGTCGAGTTTTTCAGATACCTTATCATCCTCACGTCTCGTACCGAGGTGCATGAGGATTATCCCGCCCCTTAGCCCGTATCCATCGCTGTCAAAGTCGAGTATCTTCCTTATTATCTCGTCTGCGGATAGATAGAGTTGGGAGGTTCTGTCGTGTACCCAGTCGAGGGAATCGAGGCTTTCGCCATTCCTGTAATTGTAGGTCCATCCCACATGGATGTAGCCCGCATCAAAAGCCCACTTCCTTATCTCATCATTTATCTCGCCATAGGGCGCCCTCCAGAAGGGTGCCATCTTCCTGCCGGTTATCTCCTCAAATGCCTTCTCTGCCTCCCTGAGCTCCCTGAGCACAAACTCCCTGTTCACCCACGGCAGGGTGGTGTGTCTGCGTGTCGTTGCAAAGTCTGTAAGGTGGGGATGGTTCATGGTATGATTGCCTACTTCATGTCCCTCCTCCACCATCCTTTTAACGATATGGGGATATCTCTTTATAAACCTGCCGGTTAGAAAGAATGTGGTCCTTATATTTCGCTCCCTGAGAACCCCGAGTATCCTCTCCGCATCACTGCCATCGTAGCCACCATCAAAGGTTATGGCAAGTTCCATCCTCGATATATCCCCCCTGGTTATATCAGGCATGGTCAGCGGAAGGGATTGGTCTGGCCTGGCAGGCTCCAATGGGGAGGTGGTCTCAGGAAGATCGTCTTCTATCATCGCCTCATCCAGTGGTTCATCCATCTTAAAATCATATCTATCCATACGTACCTTCCTGTAAAAGTGTATATTCTCCCGTTCGATAAAGGGGGTTATGGTCTCGTAGTGGATGTAGAATGGTTCATCCACGGTCTGTACCATCTTGGTATCATGGATATTCATATAAATATACAGGAAGGATACAGAGGCTACACTCAGGAATATGCCGTACCCGTAGACAAGAACCCCTCTGAACGGTGCCAGCAGGAAGACAGATGGATTCGATACCATTCTCTGGAGTGTGTGTACAATGAAGGAGAGGAGTCTTTTGAATCTATATATGTGGAGGCATCTTCCCTTGCACAGTACCAGACCATCATATACTGTTCTGCACCTTGTACATATAGGTTTTCCACATATACTGCATCTTCTACGTGTCTGCTTGCGGGTATGGTACCTGCAGTGCATGGGTGCAATTTAACATTTTACAATCTTACCGTCAATCCCCTGCATGGTATCTTTCCTTCACAAGTTCACTCCTCTCTCCCCTGAAAAATAGTAAAAGCACTATTCCTATGGTAAGCACCCCTGAACCGACTATGATAAACCATATGCCGGGGTCCCTGTTGATGGTGAGAACCACATAGGGCTCCATTATGTAATCCACAAGCCTCACCGTCCTTCCATCTATGGTTGTGGTGGCTCCTGGCATGGATAGATCGAGAAGGGCTGTCTCCCCCCTGCCAGAGATTATCTCAACATATCTCCCTCTTATCCTCCCGAGGACCAGACCATCCTCCCTGTCTATATAACCACCGAACCTTGCACGATGTATCCTTCCGTCCATATCGACCACTATACCTGTGGGTATGAGTCCATGGCTTGCGTAGTAAAAGGCTATACCTTTGTAGATTACAGGGTCGTTGAACTGTATATCGTCAGTAAGGACAACTCTACCCTTCTCCATAAGGCTTATCCTTGTCCTCAGGGACTCAAGCCTGCCATCGGGTGCTGTGCTTACATAGAGGTCATCGAGGCGGACGTGTATATCCCCTCTGTACGGTACCTTTACCGTATATCCTTTGAGCAGTATGTTGCCGTAACTCCTGAATCCCCATATACTGCCCACAAGATGCCCGGCAAGGGCTATCAAAAAACCGATATGCACTATATGCGGAAAGAGGGATTGCCAGGGTCTCTGTCTCTTCGCAACGGAGTATATCTTCTCCACAGTACATGCGGTGGTGTTGATGGCAAAGAGTCCAACGAGCACTATGAGTATGAGTATCCAGAGGATGAGTGAGAGGTGTTCCCTCCAGTTCTCTACAAGCCAGGGTAGTAGTATCTGCCTGTCGAGTTCCTGGAAGAAGGAAGGATTGCGCACCGTCACAAATGAGCCCCAGACAGAAACGATACAGATGAGAACACACAGGACTATGGCAAGCCGTATGGAAAGAAAGGCTCTAAGAAGGGTATTCATTGAGTTATATAAAATAAGGTATATTGATACGGGTGTCAAGGAGATTGGCTCTACCCCACTCCCATCGTCTCCCAAAGTCATACTTGAAAAAATATATTTTTATACATATAATAGTTTTCTTTAATGAACCCCCTGCGGTCTACCGCAGGGTATCTTTTATTGACAAAGAGAGGGAAGTTTATTTTTATGAAGAACGATACATTCCTCAGGGCATGTCATCGCAAGGAGGTACCGTACACACCTGTATGGCTCATGCGTCAGGCAGGCCGTTACATGAAGGAGTACATGGAGATAAGAAAGAAGCACTCCTTTCTTGAGATGTGCAAAACCCCAGAGATAGCCTGCAAGATAACACTCCAGCCTGTAGAGAGGCTCGGTGTGGATGCAGCCATCATCTTTGCGGATATACTCCTTCCCCTTGAGGGGATGGGTATACGGTTCGAGTTTGCAAAGAACGAAGGTCCTGTAATAGAGAATCCTGTAAGGTCTAAAAAGGATATAGAGAAGATAAGGGTCATAGAACCAGAGGAGGATGTCCCCTATCTTCTGGAGGCGATAAGGCTTGTAAAAAGGGAACTCAACGGGAGACTGCCACTTATAGGTTTCTCAGGTGCCCCCTTTACGATTGCGAGTTACATAATCGAGGGCGGTGGATCGAAGAACTATGTCCACACCAAAACACTCATGTACAATGAGCCCGAACAATGGCACATACTCATGGAAAGGATAGCGGATGTGGTCATCGCCTATCTCAATTCACAGATATCCGCTGGTGTGGATGCGGTGCAGATATTCGACTCATGGGTTGGATGTCTCGGTCCGGACGATTACAGGAGGTTTGTACTCCCCTATACAAGAAAGGTCATAAATTCCTTAAAAAAGGGCATACCCGTCATAAACTTCAGTACCAATACAGGCACCTATCTCGATATCATAAAAACAGCTGGTGGTGATGTAGTGGGTGTGGACTGGAGGGTAAGGCTCGATAGAGCTTGGGACACGATAGGTTACGATACAGCCATACAGGGGAATCTCGACCCTGTGGTACTCTTTGGCAGTGCAGGGACGATAAAAAAAAGGATAAAGGAGATCCTCGATATGGCAGGTGGAAGACCTGGACATATCTTCAACCTGGGACACGGAATCATAGTGGGCACACCTGTTGACAACGTGAGGCTCCTTGTGGATACGGTACACGAACTGAGCCAGAGGAGATGAACCGGGTGGCAGGGCAGAGGAAAAAGGCGGTCATCCTCCTTGCCTTCGGAGGTGTGGACAGTATAGAGAATGTGGAACCCTTTGTAAGGAATGTGCTCAAGGGAAGACCTTTGAGCAGGGAGGCGATAGAGGATATAAAGGAACGGTATCGGAAGATAGGCGGAAGGTCTCCCCTCCTTGAAATCACCACCTCTCAGGCGAATGCCCTTGAGAGAAGGCTCAAAACCCTTGGCAACCCCTTAAGGGTATATGTGGGCATGAGATACTGGCATCCGTACATAAGGGATACCCTTGAAAGGATGAAAGAAGATGGCGTGGATGAGGCAGTTGCCATTATCATGGCACCACATTCATCAAGGGCATCGACCGGTGGATACAGGGAAGATGTAAGAAGTGCGGTGGAATCCCTCGGGGGTGTACCTGCTGTAAGGTTCGTAGGGGACTGGCACACCCATCCACTCTTCATAGATGCGGTGGTTGAACGGATGGAGGCAGTGGGTGGAGACCTTTCCAGGGACGATACAGTGGTCGTATTCACAGCACATAGCCTGCCGGTAGAATCGCTCAGGGACGATCCATACGTCCCCAGGATAGAGGAGACGATAAGAAGGATAAGGGAGAGGATTCCCTTCAGGTACAGAATCGCCTATCAGAGTAGAGGCACAGGTTCCATCGAATGGCTCGGACCATACATCGAGGATACAATGGAAGAGATCAAAAAGGAAGGGGCAAGGAGGGTGGTTCTGGTGCCCATTGGATTTGTTGCAGACCATGTGGAAACACTCTATGATATTGACATAGTGCTGAAGTGTAGGGCTTCTTCCCTCGGACTCGAATTCGTAAGGACAGAATCGCTCAACACATCGGATCGATTCATTGATATGCTCGCAGAGATTGTAAGAAAGGCTCTCTAAGGGATGGTATCAGGTATATTTTACAGGGGCTTCTATCCATGGAAAGGATAGTCATCATAGGTGGTGGTATAGCAGGGCTTGCAACCGCCCTCCGTCTGAAGGAACTCATGGGTGAGAAAATACATGTAACTGTTCTTGAGATGAGAGACAGGGTGGGCGGGAATATTGTCACAGAG
>WGFF01000195.1 GCA_015492355.1 Deltaproteobacteria bacterium | reverse complement strand
GAGGGAAACCCCTTTTGTAAAAGGGGTTTCCCTCAAACTCCCTTCCCCAAAACTTCTAATCTAAAAGTTTTCTGGGAAAGGGGGCTGGGGAAAACACCTTTTTACCAGAAAAGGGCGATAGCCCAAAGGGTTTTCCCCACAACAAAAATTCAGGTCCGATTTGATGACCCATTACCCACAGGGTGGGGCATCCTGGCAGACCTCGTAAAATTCATCGTCCTTCTGTAGATGGCTCCCCCTTAAGGGATTCCCTTACCTTCCCGAGCCTTTCAAGGATACGTTCCCTGCCGAGGAGCAAAAACACACCCCTCAGTTCAACACCTTCGGTCCTCCCTGTAAGTGCCACCCTCATTGGTAGAAAAAGCCTTCTGCCACTTAGTCCCAGCCTCTTTTTAAGGTTATCAATGATACCATCAAAGGTATACTCGTTCAATTCACTCACCTTTTTTATCTCTTCCTTCAGTGCCTCTATCACCTCCATTGAGGCTGGCTCATGGAGTATTGCTCTGCCATCCTCTGCAATCCTTATATCGTCCTCCACAAAGGGCAGAACAAACCCCTCTATATCCCGCAGGGTCACACCATTCTCCCTGACCAGTTCCACCACATCCTTGAGCCACTCCCTGCTGAATCTCTCTTTTGAGGGTATGTTCACAAGCCCTAAGAGACGCTCTGCGGATGAGTTCCTTATGGCCATCCTGTTGAATCTCTCAAGCATCGAGGGGTCGTACACAGAGGGACTCCTTGAGAGGTCTTCTATCCTGAATCTACTTACGAGTTCCTCCATACCCAAAAGCCCTTCACCAGGAGACCATCCAAGCCTTGCCATACTATTTACCAGTGCCTCTGGCAGAAACCCCCTCTCCCTGAAAGCCCTTACAGTAAAATCTCCCCTGCGTTTTGCCAGTGGTACAGTATCGCCAGAGACCACAAGTGGTATGTGCGCGTACTCAGGCACCTTTAGACCGAGGGCATTGAAAAGGAGTATCTGCTTAGGTGTATTGGAGAGGTGGTCATCCCCCCTTATGACATGGCTTATCTCCATGAGCGCATCGTCCACCACAACCGCAAGGTTGTATGTGGGTATACCCGTGGATGTGACTATGATGAAATCCCCTATATCCCTGGTATCGAACCTAACGGTGCCGTGCACGAGGTCTCTGAACTCCAAAACCCCTTCTGGCACCCTGAACCTTATGGTATATTCCCCATTCCTTCCTGTTCTATCTCTTAGGTCCCTGCACCTGCCGTCGTATCTCGGCGGAATACCCCTTTCTATCTGTGACCTTCTGAGCCCCTCAAGCCTCTGCCTTGTACAGTAACAGTGGTACGCCCTGCCCTCTTTGAGGAGTCTTTCTGAGTATCCTGTATAGATATCCATTCTTTCCGACTGTCTGTATGGTCCATTCGGTCCTCCCACATCAGGTCCCTCATCCCAGTCCATACCGAGCCATTTAAGATCGTCCATTATCTCCCTTTCGTACTCCCTCCTGGACCTTTCACGGTCTGTATCCTCTATCCTGAGTATAAAAATGCCTCTTGAATGTCTTGCAAAGAGCCAGTTGAACAGGGCAGTCCTTGCCCCCCCTATGTGGAGGTAGCCTGTTGGACTCGGTGCAAAGCGTGTCCTTGTGGTCATGGAGGTCTTCATTCCCTATCCTCTTCCAGAAGTACAACCGCCCAAGCCGATATGCCTTCTTTTCTGCCTGTAAAGCCGAGCCCTTCCTCTGTGGTTGCCTTGATATTGATATTTCTGCATCCAGTGATCCTGGAGATTACCTCTATCATCTCGGGTATGACCCCTGAAAGCCTCGGCTCCTCGCATACCACCACAGAATCTATGTTCACCACCCTGAATCCCTCGTCTTTCACCATATCCATCGTCTTCTTCAGGAGTTCCACACTCGATATGTCCCTGTAGGCAGGGTCTCCAGGTGGGAAATGCCTTCCTATATCACCCCTGCATACTCCACCCAGCAGGGCATCCATTATGGCATGTATCAGCACATCTGCATCAGAATGCCCCTCAAGCCCTGCGGGATGGTCTATCCTCACACCACCTATCACAAGGGGACGTCCCTCTTTGAACCTGTGCACATCGTAACCTATCCCCACCCTCATTTCCTGTACCCCCTGCCCCTGAGTATCGCCTCTGCAACGGTAATGTCCTCTGGTGTGGTTATCTTTATGTTCTCATACGACCCCATTACCACCGCAACCTTTACACCCATCCTCTCTACAAGACCACTACAGTCTGTACCCCTGAAGCCATCCTCTACCGCCTTCCTGTAGGCACCCTTTATCACATCCCATCTAAATGCCTGCGGGGTCTGGACCAGCCATAGTCCCTCCCTCGGTACTGTCTCCAGCACCAGACCATTTTCCACCCTCTTTACCGTATCCCTTACAGGCACAGCGCTTACCACTGCATCCGCTGTATGGCAGGCAGATACAGTCCTATCCAGAAGGTCTGGTGTGAGAAGGGGTCTTGCCCCATCGTGAACGACTATCACATCCCACCTCCCTGTGGCCGCATCGAGTGCCATTGCCACAGAGTCCTGCCTCTCCTCGCCACCCGATATAATACCGCTAACCTTACGCAATCCGTACCTTTCCACAATCTCAGCCCTAAAATACCCCTCGTCACCAGGGGATACAACGACAAATATCCCTTCTATCCTCCGGGAGTCCTCAAATACAGATAGTGTATGGACTATGATGGGCTTGTCAAGTAAAGGAAGATAGGTCTTCTTCTTGAAACCCATCCTCCTGCCCATACCTGCGGATGGTATTATTGCAAGTACCCTTTTCTCCATAAAAGGCAATGCCCTTTCCCTGGGGGTCTCTTACCTTGGCACCCATGCCCTGAGAGAGGGGACCCTACTATTC
>WGFF01000194.1 GCA_015492355.1 Deltaproteobacteria bacterium | reverse complement strand
TGGGGAAAATACCTTTTTACCAGAAAAGGGCGATAGCCCGGAGGGTTTTCCACCACAACAAAAATTCAGGTCTGATTTGATGACCCATCACCCTATCTTTTGACCTTTCTTCTCAAAATCACACCCACACCAACCACACCCACCAGTGAGGGTGGTATTATGACCGATGCCCAGAATATGAATCTCCCCTGGGTCTTGGTGAGTATGACAGGGGTTATGCCGAACTCCTTTTTTCTTATGGATATAAGGTCCGCCTCCTCTGCAAGCCAGGAGACAATGTTAAGAAAGAAGTCCCTGTTGCCTGCAAGGTTTATATGTGTATTGCTCACAAAATCAGAATCACCTATAACCACTATTTTACCATATATCTTTCTCTCCTCGTCCACCCTTTTTTCTGTATCCTCTTTCTTCTCCTCTTTTCTTTTCTTCGCCTCTACCACTGCAACAGATGCTATCGGTACGGGACCGGGTCTGTCTGCATTCTCTGTGAACTCTGCTTCACCCTCTTCGAGCGATGCCCTGTCAGTCTCACCCCAGCTCGTCTCACCCGATTTTGCAAGCACGTATTTGCCCTCCTCGGGCTTGTTCTCGATGGACACACTCCTTGCAAGGGGGAAGAAGGTCATGAGGTTGAATCCCTCGGTTATAGGATGGTCCTTTTCGTACTGGGTAACAACGGGTACGAGATAATTCGCCCCGAATACCTGCGAGAGGGTGTCTATTATGATGTCGTCTCCGATGTAGAAGCCGTAGTTACCCAGAAACCGCACGAGATTAGGTACTGTGCCGGGATCTATCATGAAGAGTACACTCCCACCCCTTTCTATATACCCGCCTATCTTCTTGAACTCCCCCGGGAGGAAGTCCCTCTTCGGTCCGCTCACGATAAGTACCGCACAGTCCTCAGGTACCCTGTCGACCTCAGCCAGTATGAGTTCCTTTATCTTGAAATTCTGCCTTTTTATAGCCTCGCTGGCTGTCTTGTAGCCTGTCTTTTTATCATCGTTTATATCGTTCTCTCCGTGTCCTTTGAGGAAATATACACTCTTCACCTCATCCCTTATGACCTTGAGTATGGCATTGGTTATCCTTTCCTCTGATTCCTGCCCCACCACCTCCTGTCTTCCCCCGCTCCTTATAAGTGTTGTCCTGTAGGATGTGACACCGTATTTCTCTGCTGTACCGGGCTTTCTATCAGGGTCAACAAACCAGTATGTAAACCTGGGGGTGACGACTGCGTAACTTTCAAGGAGGTCTTCCATTATCTGCCGTGTCCTCTCATCCGACCTGTAGAAGGCTATGGCCTCCACGTCCTTTTTGAGGGATTTCAGTATCTTGAGCGTCTGGGGAGAGAGGGTATATCTCTTGGTTGCGGTAAGGTCCCATCTTGCCTTGTATTTTATGGACATGAGGGCTATCATAACGAGTATGCCCGCAAAGACAACCACCATGACCGCAGTGTTTGCACCGTATCTTACAGACCTCCCTGAAAGGATTGCCCTGATATCCGAGAAATTCACATACAGAAAGAGAAGACACAGTATTACACCAGACCATATAAGTGCCGCTATCGGTATGGTCATCTCCCACTTTACAGCATAGCTCACCCCACCTGCACAGAGAAGAACGAATCCAAGTATACCAAAAAGGTTTATGTATCTCTTCATACCATCACCTCTTATTCCAAACGCCCCCTTACTATCCCCTCCATCTGTGTGATTCAAGTGTTCTCAGAGTAAGAAAGAGAAAGAGCAGGGTAAAGACTGTATAGTAGATAATGTCCTCTGTATCTATGACCCCCTTTGCAAAGGACTCAAGGTGGTGTGTTATGGATATGTAGTCTATGAACTTGCCGAGTGCTGGACCCACGAAGGGTATGGAGAGCCCGAGCATCCAGAAAAGAAAGAGCACACCAAAGGATATGGTCGCCGCTATAATCTGGTTTTCTGTGAGAGAGGATGCAAAGATACCGAAGGAGACAAAGGAGGCACCGAGAAGTATAAGCCCCATGTAACCCGATACAATAGGACCTATCTCTGGTTCACCGAAGTAGATAACAAGCCCTGGGAATATGAATGACAGAACGAGCATCACCAGGAGCACGAACATGCAGGCAAAAAACTTGCCCACTATCACCTGGAGGTCTGTGATGGGATATGTAAGGAGGAGTTCTATGGTGCCTGTCTTCTTCTCCTCGGAAAAGAGCCTCATTGTAAGAAGGGGTGTCATTATGAGGATTATCATGCTTATTATACCGAACAGCGGTCTTATGACACTCTCGGTAATATTGAGGAGCCTTGCCTGTCTGGCAAGTGCCGGGTCTATCTGTGCCTGAAAACTTATGGTCGAGAAATAGGCAAAGAGCCCGTAAAAGAGATAGCCCGTTATGATGAGAAACATGGCAATAACCACGTATGCAACCGGTGAGGAGAAGTAACTCTTCACCTCTTTTTTAAATACAAGCAGAATGTTCCTCATATACGCTCACTCTTTGGTTACGAGTTTTACAAAGATATCCTCAAGACTCATCTCTATCGGTTTCATCTCCAGGAGTCCCCATCCATTGTTCACTATGGCAACAGGTATATCACGCCTCACATCCATCCGTTTATCCATGTTCAGCACAAGCTCCGTAACACCACCGTTCTTTCCATCTCCAGCTGGCTCCACTGATTCTATGCCCTTTATCTTTTTAAGGGTCTCTATTACAGCCTCTCTCGGACCCTCCACCTTGACTATCAACCTGTAGTTACCCTGTAGCCTTGCGGTGAGGTTCTTTGTGGTATCCATTGCAACGAGCCTACCATCGTTTATTATAATCACCCTCTGGCACGTCATGCTCACTTCTGGCAGTATGTGGGTACTGAGTATGACGGTTCTCCTGCCCGCAAGGTCTCTTATGAGCCTCCTTATATCTATTATCTGCTTCGGGTCCAGTCCTATGGTCGGCTCATCCAGTATGAGTACCTCTGGGTCATTTACGAGTGCCTGTGCAAGTCCCACCCTCTGCCTGTATCCTTTACTCAGCTCGCCTATGAGTTTTTTTCTCATGTGGGTGATCCCGCAGTCATCCATCACCCTTTCGACCCTCTTTGTAATCTCCCTCGAAGGCACCCCCTTTATACCCGCAACAAAGCGCAGATACTCCTCTGCTGTCATGTCCCTGTACAGGGGTACGTTCTCTGGTAGATAGCCTATCCTTTTTCTTACCTCTATGGCATCCTCAAAGACATCAAACCCTGCCACCCTGGCTCTGCCAGCTGTTGCAGGGAAATAACAGGTGAGTATCCTCATGGTTGTGGTCTTACCCGCACCGTTGGGACCGAGAAAACCCAGTATCTCTCCCTTCTCAACGGTAAAACTTATACCTTTGAGAGCCTGAAAATTACCGTAGAATTTCGTAAGATTCTCTACCTCTATCATATAAAAAGTCCCCTGATTCGGTATCTCTATACGGAGAAGACCTCTTCAGAAAAGGTCTTCACCTTTGCCCCCTTCCAAAAGACCTGGGGTCCAGGTTTTTTTGGAAGGTAGCCCTTCAAGAAAAGAGAAATCTCTCTATGGTCCCTTGGAAGGATTGGCAGGTTTTAGCGGGGTCTTCTGATTGTATCTGTAAGCCCCTGGTGCCATCTTGCCTGACAGGGCGACCTCGATATGTCTTTCTTCTATCGGTGTATCGAGAAGTTCAAGTAATGCCTTGTCACCTTCAAGAAGTTTTACTATATCCTGCCTTCTCCACGTATCCTCCCAGTTGCCTACAAGGGCGTTCCACACCTGTGCGATTGCGACAGCTTGGGCATCTGTGTAGTCTTCAATCCCCTTTTTTCCCTTAGCCCGCTCAAGCCTTATGAGTGTCCTCATGTTATGCACCACAACTATAAGGGGAGGTCCGCACCTGAAACAGTATTTACTTATCCTCTCTGTGCTGTGGCACTGACTGCATTTTGTAACCGCAAGTGCCTGGGCCTCTGAAGGGGTGTAGGGGATATAACCCTGTGCCTTGAGCTCTGCAATAGCCCTGTCCCAGAAAAGCACGGTCAAAAGGGCAAACACAAAAACCACAGAGCCCACCCCTATCAGTAACCACTTTTTTCTATTCCTGTCCATACACCCCAAAAACAAGGCACGACTCCCCCCTCTTTCCAGGAGCCGTGCCTGTTTTTAAAAGGTTACATTGTTAAAGTTACCTTAAAGATCAGTATCCCTTTACAACGGTCTCTTCAGGTCTCTTCCTGAGACCACCCTCAACAAAGCCTCCGCCTTTGAGACCACCACCACGTCCTGCAACCATACCGCCCTCGAGGAGTTCCTGGAGTTCCTGGAACTCCTCGCTATCCTTGGCGTTGAGTGCGTTTATCTTGTTCGCAGGGGAGTTGGGATCGAAGGTTGACTTTGGATTCAGGTACTCCTGAAGAGTCCTTGGAGGCTTTGCATCCGCATTTGCCCTTATCCAGGCTATAACGTTCCAGATGTCCTGATCCTGGAGAAGGTTACCCCATGCAGGCATACACTCTGAGAGGTCTACGGCTGCACCACCACCCTTGATAACAGCAAAGAGCTCCAGATTGGTCTTCTTGTTCATGTACCAGCCCGCTGTGAGGTCCCTGGGATAGGGATCGAGGAATACAGCGTTTGGACCATCACCCCTCAAAAGCCAGCCGTGACAACCCACACAGTACACATAATACCACTGCTTACCCTCGTTGGGGTTTGCACCTGGCACGAGACTCTTCTTGAAGGTGGGAGACCAGTTGTTAGCCCACTGGTTGTATATAGCCTCACCTGATGCGGGCTTTTTGATCCTGTCCCAGACCTCTGTCTTTCCTGTAGTGCTCCCGTAACCGCTGTCACCTGCCTTGAGGGTTGCCTTGCCTGCCCTACCCTTTGAGGACCTCTTACCTACACCTGTGAGGTAGTCGAATCCGGTGATACCGTAGGTACTGCCAGCAAAACCCCTCATCATATTGATGGCCTCTTGCTCGAAGTTGTCCACCGCCTTCTGGAGCTCCTCAGCGGTCCTTGTAGGACACTCAACCCTTTTGCCCTCAATGGTACATCTCTTCTCGCCAGCGAATCCAGTAGAGGCCACAGCAAAAACGCCACAAAACAACAGCACCAAAGGCTTTAATCTCATTCCTTTCACCTCCTTCTTTTACTGACCAACAGACCCGCCATTGCCTGTTCTTTACCAAAGACCTTTATATCATTCACACCCGGGAATAACCCCTAACACTTACAGAGCTTCCTCAGATAATCCTTGAGCTCCTGAATCTCCTTCTCTGTAAGTGTCTTTCCAAAGGGTGGCATGAGTGTGGACTTACTCGTTGCAGCACCACCGCTCTTTATGACATTTATTATATCCTCGTCGGTGAGCTTTTTCATCTCCTTTGTATTCGTATGGTCCCTTGGGCTTACAGGCTGGGTCTCTGTCGCATTGGGACCATCACCCTTGCCCTTTACCCCATGACACTGGGCACAGTAAAACTGATAATTCTCTTCTGCACTTGCCCCAAAGGCATATCCATTGAGCATTACCAAGACGAAGAAAAAGAATATAGCCCCCAGAGGAATGACCCTTTTTATCATGATTATACTCCTTTCCATCACAATTTTACAGAGAAAAAAGCAAAATCTACCCTACTTTTTTTTCTTCTTCTGTTTGAAGGTGGCTATGTAGGAGGCGAGCATCTTCATCTCCTTGTCTCCCACAATCCCAACATACACTGGCATATCCTTTACAGGCTTGAAAACCTTTGGCTTTACAAGATAGGCATATATCCAGTCAGGGTTGAGCCTCTCACCCGCATCTACAAGTGATGGTCCTGTAAGACCACCCACTATCTTTCTGCCCTTCTTCACGAGATGACATCCGTAGCAAGCCAGCTTCTTCTCGAATACAATCCTTGCCCTTGCACTCTTTTTTGCCTTTATCACACCAGCCTTTACATCCTTGGATTTAAGGCTCATAAGGAATGCGGCGACCTCTTTTGCATCCTTACCCGAGAGCTTTGGATGATCGCCCTTGTTCTTCTCGGTAAGGGAGTAGTACTTCATGGGCCTTATGGGTTTTGGATCCTGAAGCCACTTCTCAAGAAAACCCTCCTTGAACTTGCTCCCTGCATACCAGAGCTCTGGACCCTTCTTGGAGAGCTGATCCTTTATCGTCTTCTCCCTTGCAGGACCCTGAGTATAGTGACAGTCATTGCATTTCTTTGACTCAAATATCTTCTTACCCTCCGCAACACCAGCATCTACCCTGCCACTATAAGCCAGCATACAGAGCATAAATATAAAACCCCATAAAACCAATCCTCTCTCCTTCATCAAGCCTGACCTCCTGAATAAGATTTATTTCCCAAGGTTGTATACCCCAGTTATATCCTTTTGTCAAGAAATTTTAACCATCCATGTCCTTTTCTGATTCAAAGCGGTAAGTCCGCTTAAAATCTACTATTTCAGCCTCTCCTGAAGAAGATTCCTCTCCCTTGAGCCGAGCCTTATAGAGTGTCTTCCCTCCCTTTTCAGCCTTGCGGTATCCACCATCCCCAGCTTATGGGACAGGACCTCTGTAAACCACACCGTACCCTTATCGTCCACTGCTATGGCAAAGGGTTTCCCCTCTGTCCCTGGGAGGTCTATCTCCAAAAACTCCCCGCTCTCCACATTGAGTCTACCTATCCTGCCACCCCAGTAATCGCAGTACCAGATGAACCCCTTATTGTCCATTGCTATGCCCTCAGGCACTCTTTTACCAGGGAGTTCGAACTCCTTGAACTCCTCCCCAGCAGGGTCAAAACGCACAAGCCTCCTGTCCTTCCTGGCACCGAACCATATCATATCCCGATTGTCGACTATAAGCTCAGTCGGTATGGCAAAGGGAATGGGTATAGTGTATTCCTTTACCCTGCCCGTGGATGGATCGAGACGGGCAAGTTTGTTCGTTGCGGACTCAACAAACCACACCATCCCCCTGCTATCCACATCTATACCTATGGGCTGACTAATCCTGGATGGTATACTGTATTCCCTGAAGCCCCTTTTTCCAGGGTCGAACATGCCTATCTGGTTGCCAGCCAGCTGGGTAAACCATATCCTTCCATCAGGACCGACCGCTATCTTGTAGGGCTGGCTTCCAGGGGTTGGTACCTCGTATTCCTCAAACTCGCCCTTCACAGGGTCGAATCTACCTATCTGGTTGGCATCCTGCTCTGTAAACCACACCACACCACCATCGTCCACAACAAGGTCAACGGGCATACTCATCACCGTGGGTATATCGTATTCCTTTATAACCGATGTAGCCACCTCAAACACACCTATCTTGTTACCATTCGCCTCAAGGAACCATATATTACCATCACCATCCACATCCACAGCAACGGGA
>WGFF01000193.1 GCA_015492355.1 Deltaproteobacteria bacterium | reverse complement strand
GGAAAACACTGCGGGCTATCGCCCTTTTTTGGTAAAAATTAGAAGTTTTGGGGAAGGGAGATTGAGGGAAACCCCTTTTACAAAAGGGGTTTCCCTCAAAGATTCTGACACTATTCATACGGGGATATGCCGAGTCTTAGAGACATAAAGAGAAGGATAAAGAGTGTAAAGAACACCCAGCAGATAACCAAGGCAATGAAGATGGTATCTGCTGCCAAGTTGAGAAGGGCGCAGGAGGATATACTCTCTGCAAGGCCCTATGCGGACAGGATGCTTGCTCTCATAAGGCATCTTGCAACAAGGGCTTCCTCTGACAGTCATCCCCTTCTTTCAAGACCAGGGGGTGAAAGGACAGAGGTAGTGCTCATGACATCTGACAGGGGACTGTGCGGGAGTTTTAATGTCAATCTCATAAGGACAACAGAGAGGTTCCTCAAGGAGAATCCAGAGCAGAAAAAGGGGCTCTATCTTGTGGGAAGAAAGGGTTTTGAATACTACAAGAGACGTGATGTAGCCATTACCAGATCCCTTAACTTTGGTATGGCAAGGCCCTCTTACGAGTTTGCGGTAAGGATTGCAAGGGATATAATGGCGGATTTCCTTGAGGGCAAACTGGACGAGGTATATCTCATATACAGTAGATTCAAGTCTGCCCTCTCTCAGGAGCCTGTTCTGCAGAGAATCCTTCCCATAATAATGGAACAGAAAGAAGGGGAGGAAGAGGGCGAGGGTGGTGAGTACATATACGAACCATCCGAGGCAGGGGTGCTTGAGAGTCTGCTTCCCAAGTATGTGGAGGTTCAGATATTCCGTGCCCTTCTTGAGACCTCTGCAAGCGAACACGGTGCACGCATGACAGCCATGGACAATGCAACGAGAAATGCCTCGGAGATGATAGATAGTCTTACCCTCACCTTCAACAGGCTCAGACAGGCAGCGATAACAAAGGAGCTCATGGAGATTATAGGTGGTGCAGAGGCATTGAAAGGATAATCCTTATGAATAAAGGAGGTCTGAAATAATGGAAGAGAAGGTAATAGGCAGGGTTACCCAGGTGATAGGTCCTGTTCTTGATATAGAATTTCCACCTGGTCATCTTCCTGCCATATACAATGCCATACTTATTACCAATCCTGCCATAAGCCCAGAGAAGTGGAACCTCGTTGCAGAGGTAGCCCAGCATATAGGTGAGAATACCGTAAGGTGCATTGCAATGGATTCCACCGATGGGCTTGTAAGGGGTGCAGAGGCGATGGATACGGGTGATGGCATAAAGGTGCCCGTTGGAAAGCCTGTACTCGGAAGGATACTTAACGTGGTGGGTCAGCCAGTGGATGAAGGGGAACCTGTAAAGAGCGATAAACTCTATCCCATACACCGTCCCGCACCGAAGTTCGAGGAGCAGTCCACCACGATGGAGGTATTCGAGACAGGTATCAAGGTCATAGACCTCCTTACACCCTACCTTAAGGGAGGAAAGATAGGTCTCTTTGGTGGCGCAGGTGTTGGAAAGACGGTTCTCATAATGGAACTCATACACAACGTTGCGATGCAGCACGGTGGTTATTCGGTCTTTGGTGGTGTTGGTGAGAGGACGAGAGAGGGGAATGATCTCTGGCTTGAGATGAAGGAAAGTGGTGTTATAGACAAGGCTGCCCTTGTCTACGGGCAGATGAACGAGCCACCAGGTGCAAGGGCAAGGGTTGCACTTACAGCCCTTACCATAGCAGAGTACTTCAGGGACGAGGAAGGGCAGGATGTGCTTCTATTCATAGACAATATCTTCCGTTTCGTACAGGCGAACTCCGAGGTCTCAGCCCTCCTCGGTCGTATACCATCTGCGGTTGGTTATCAGCCCACACTGGCAACGGACGTGGGTGAGCTCCAGGAGCGCATCACATCCACCACAAAGGGCTCCATTACCTCTGTCCAGGCTATCTATGTGCCTGCGGACGACCTTACTGATCCTGCACCTGCAACCACATTTGCGCACCTTGATGCAACCACTGTTCTATCGAGACAGATAGCAGAGCTCGGCATCTATCCTGCGGTCGATCCACTGGATTCCACATCCAGGATACTCGACCCCCAGGTGGTTGGAGATGAGCACTACAGGGTTGCAAGGCAGGTCCAGCAGATACTCCAGAGGTACAAGGACCTCCAGGACATAATCGCCATACTCGGCATGGACGAGCTCTCTGAAGATGACAAACTCATAGTTGCCAGGGCAAGAAAGATACAGAGGTTTCTCTCCCAGCCCTTCTTCGTGGCAGAGCAGTTCACAGGTACACCTGGCAAATACGTCGCCATAAAGGATACGATAAAGGGTTTTAAGGAGATAGCAGAGGGCAAGCACGACGATATAACCGAGCAGGCATTCTACATGGTCGGTACCATTGAAGAAGCCCTCGAGAAGGCAGAGAGACTCAAAAAGGGTGTATAGGTATGGCAGAGACCTTTTTGTTAGAAATACTCACCCCGCAGGGTCAGCTCCTCTCCCAGGAGGTAGATGAGATGACCGCACCCGGTCTGGAGGGTGAGTTCGGGGTGCTCAGTGGACATGCACCTTACCTTACGATCCTCAAGGCAGGTGAACTCATCTATACCTCTGGCGGCAAGAAAGGCTACATAGCGGTAAGGAAGGGGTATGCAGAGGTGGGTCCAGAGAAGGTGACCATACTTGCGGACGTGGCAGAGGGGCTTGAGGATATGGACAGGGGTAGCTGTCTCTTATACACATCTG
>WGFF01000192.1 GCA_015492355.1 Deltaproteobacteria bacterium | reverse complement strand
CTGTGCTTCAGGGTAAAATACTTGCCATGATGCTGTTCCACAAGACCCTTCAACTCCATATCGAGGAGTAAGGCAGATACCTTGCCAGGGGGAAGACCTGTATCCTTTATTATAACGTCTATATGTACTGGACCATCTTCGAGCAGACGGAGTATATGCCCGTCCACACTGTCACTGCTACTTGGGGTGGTGTTGACCTCATCTGCAGGTGCCACATCCAGCCCAAGGGCTGATATTATATCATCGGCACTTTCGACCAGCATGGCACCCTCTTTTATAAGCCTGTTCGTACCTGCACTCCTCCTTGAATCTGCCTGCCCTGGTATGGCGAACACATCCCTGTTGTGCTCAAGGGCAAGGCGTGCTGTCATAATAGCACCACTCCTTGCAGGTGCCTCAACAACCACCACACCTAAGGACATACCGCTTATTATCCTGTTCCTCCTCGGAAAATTCTGCCTGAACGGTGGTGTTGAAAAGGGGAATTCAGATAGTATGCAACCCCTTTCTGCTATCTCCCTGTAGAGTGCCCTGTTCTCAGAGGGATATACCACATCAATACCACAGCCCACCACCGCTATGGTTCTTCCACCTGCAGAGATAGCCCCTCTGTGTGCCTGCGAGTCGCATCCCCTTGCCATACCGCTCACAACAGATATACCCCTGCTGGCAAGCTCACTCGATATCCTCTCTGCCATGGAAAGCCCATAATGACTCGGACGCCTCGTTCCAACAACACCCACACACACCTCCCCACCGTCATCGAGCCTCCCCTTTACATACAATACAGGAGGGGGGTCATATATATGCCTTAAAAGCTTGGGGTAGGCACTGTCCTTTATGGTTACAATCCTGACACCGTGCCTATCTATACGTTCGAGTTCCTCCCTTACCCAGTCCCATTCTGAAAAGGACCTTATAGCCCTTCTTGTATCTTGAGGCAAACCTCTGGGTGATGAACCACGGGAAGCAAAGACCTCCTCTATATCCCATGCCATGAGGTCTTTCAGCAGGGGGGGCCTTATCTGTCGTATCCTGGTGAGGGCAAGCCAGTATCCCCTTTTATCCTCCATACACAAGAAACATAGAACAAATCGGGGATGACAACCACCAGGTGCCATCCCCGGTACGCTTTGCAAAGGGTAGTCTCTTTCAAAAACCCCACCCCTTGAACCCCTCCTGAAAACCACGGGCTCAAGCTCTATGAAAGGGAGCCGGGGAAGGATCTTAACAGGGATGAGTAATACCTTTAAAACCAGGGTCTGATCCCGAAAAAGCCCTTTTAGTTTTAAGCTGGAAAGAAAAAAAACTTTAACAATGGTCTTTCCTTCGGTTCCGATTCGATGAACAAGTCACCCTACAAAACTCCCCCTCAAAAGGTTCATTCTATGACGGTCTCTACAATATCGCCTTTTTTTATGGACGTAAGGCTTTTTATTATAATGGCTGTTGATGTGGTACCGCTCGTATCTATAACGAGGAGTGAACCGAGATTCTTTCTGGGAAGGGCTATAAGCCTGTCCTCTGCGAACGGGTCCTCTGCGGGGGGCCTTTTCCTGTATATGTTCATGAGATAGCCCTTCTTAATCCCGTCGTTCTCCCCCTTGTCAATGTAGACTATATCGTTCTCTGAAAACCACTTTCTGCCCTCTATACCACTGACGATATAACCTGATATGGATCTATCAGCCTCGATGACCTCTACCTCACTTATGGGTTTTCTGAAGGGTATGACCCTTGTCTTGGGGAGTATTTCCTTATGGGAGACCTCAATCCTTCCCTCCACCACATCACCTTCAACAGCGGTTATGACAACGCTCCCGAGGATGTCTATAAGGTTTCCCATGGGGGTGCCTGTTACAGGGTGTTCCACCTCCTCGCCAACCCTGAATACAGTGTATCTATCCCCCACCTTTACCTCCTCCATGTCCCTGAAGGAAAGAAAGACAAAATCCCCCTCGTGCATGAGGAGCTTTTCTTCCTTTGCGCTCACAATGGCACCACTTGCCTTTAGTTCCTCCTTCGTTACAAAGCCACTCCACTTCAAGAAGTTGGATACAAACCTCCTTGCCTCTGGTCTGACCTCCTCCTCTACTGCCACCTCCTCTGGCTCAGGTTCAAGCACCACCACTGTCTCTGGTTTCTCCTCCTCTGGCTCAAGGACAACAACAGGCAGAGCCTCCTTTTCTTTTCTCCTCACAATCTCTATCCCCTCTGGTGTTATCCTTACAGTATCCCCTGGATAGATAAGGTGAGGATTCTTTATGTACGGATTCTGTCTCCATATCCTTGGCCATTTAAAGGGGTCTTCAAGAAACCTGTTAGAGATATCCCACAGGGTATCACCCTTTTCGATCCTGTAGTAGATTACATCCCCTTCCCTCTCTATCTCCTCTG
>WGFF01000191.1 GCA_015492355.1 Deltaproteobacteria bacterium | reverse complement strand
GGATCGCTCCCACGAAGTGATGGATAGGATAAAAATTCGGACTAAATCCTGAGGGAAACCCCTTTTACAAAAGGGGTTTCCCTCAGGATTTAGTCCGAATTTTTATCCTATCCATCACTTCGTGGGAGCGATCCACCAGTGACAGGACAAGGAGGCAGAGGCTGTTGATGTAGTAGTTATCACCTTCGTGGAAATAGCCTTCAGGATAGTATGATTCAGAGAGTTTTTCTACTATGCCTGGAAGGATTGTGGAGTCATAGACCTTGAACGGAATAAGCGATGTTGCATAGGCAACTGGGTTTTCATCCTTTCTCTGTGCCATGCCATCGTACATATATTCCACAAAGAACCTCTTTCCCTGGTTCCTCCATTCATCTGTATAGAATCCTACAATACCCTTTATGAATTCAAAAGCCCTTTCATCCCTGAACCACAGGTAATCGAGCCCTATCCTCAGCGGTATCCTTATGGCATCCCATCCATACCCAGTGGAGAAACCCTCCGCCTGGATAAAGGCTCCATCCCTTCTTATACCTATCCAGTCTGGTACAAGCCCTTTTCCCTCCATACCCATGAACTCCCTCGATACGCTGAGCACAATATCATACGTCCCATCCACGAGTTCGAGCCACCGTCCATCCCCTGTAACCATGTGAAATATCCTGAAATGGGCTGGAGAGAGGTAGGATGGATTGAGGATGATTGTCTCGCCCTCCATTCCCCATGTGCCCGGAAGGAGATATCTTTTGTTGTTCACAACGATTGTCTCCATACGGAGTATATCAGAGAGGAGTCTTTTTGCCTTCTCCATGTAAGATAGTTCCCCCCATCTATAGTATGCGAACAGGAGTGCAAGGGCATAGTCCACATCCGCATCGGATGCACTGTTCCAGTCCACAACACCATCCTTTACCTCCCAGTGCCATGCAAGAAGATTGTCACCGAATCTGGCTTTTCTGCTCAGATGTGTTTCAGTCCAGTCCATTACCCTGTCGAAGGTCTCCCTGTCATCCACGAGAACAGCTATCAAAAGGGCGTATGCCTGTCCCTCGGATACAGTATCATTCCTGTTCCGGGGTCTGTATACCCTGCCATCAGGTTCGATGAATCTCTTTTTGTACCACTGCCAGACCTGTGGTATATGGAGTGTAATCTCCTGGATATCCCTCTTCCTTGTACAGCCCGACCAGATAAGTATGAAAATAACCGCACCAGCAAGACAGAGTGATACAATACCTCCCCATAACCACCAGTGCCGGAGACAGTCAGAAATAGTACTCCACTGTACCATTGATCGTAGCCTCGTCATAAACATCGGCACTAACAATACCGAGATAACCCCTTATATTGAGCCCTTTCCTTATACTCCAGTATACACCCGTACGTACCTCGTTAAATGGCTCAATATCACTATCAAGGGAGAAGGCATAGTAGATAAACCATGAGTTCCTGTCCTCACCCTCTGCAAGATACACACCCTTCGATGGAAAACCATAAAAATACCGCCACTCAAGGGCGAGCGTCCAGAGGGAGTAACTATCTGGAGAGAAATACACACTGCCCCTTTCAAAGCCATAGTATCTCAATTTTGTAATAACCCTCAAGATACCGGGAAAGGGGGTAATCATATAGGCAGTGAAGACCTCCCCGTTGATACGTCGGTTATTATCAGAATACCTCGAATAATCCCATGAAAGACCCATCTCCAACCTTTCCCTATAAGCCCTTATAGCAAGGAGATATCTATCCACATAGATACCCGAAAGAACGGTATCTCTATTCTCCCACAGATCGGTACGGTCGAGGGCGAGCTTAAATTCTATCCCACTGAACCATTCGTATACAATGGATGTGGCAATGTTGAATCTCCTGTTGTCATTGTATTCGAGAAATGAGAGATACAGGTCCACATTGGTATAATAGTTAGGGGCATACACGAGCCCCACACCCAGTCCATCACCCTCTGTGGAATCACCATGGAGATCAAAGTAGATGTGCCTGTAGTCCACACCCGCACCGAGTCCTCCTGCAAGTGTTAGTCCACCACCTATGGTAATGGGCATGTAGGAGATGAGGGTCTTTTCATCGTATCCTTTCATGTGGACGTATCCAGAGCCTGCCTTGAGATGGGGTGATTGGGCAAGGCTACCTGTATCAAGGGCAAGGCGTGCCTGTGTGTGTCCTGGCTGGATGAGGAGTAGTCTCCTGTAGAGTCCTCCCGCATCGTTGAATCTCCCTCCTCTGGAGTTTATCTGTCCGCCATCAAAGAGTGCCTCACTGCTGATGGGTTCCATGCGCAGGAGTTCCTCCACATACATGCCACCATCCCTGTACCAGCCCTTCCATATACTCTCCTTTGCCTTCATCTCAAGGAAGGTCTCTTTACTGTAGGGATAGTCGTTTAGAATATCCATGTATTCGGATAGAGCCCTCTTGTACTGCCTCATCTCGCCGTACAGCCTTGCCTTCTCCCTCCATACCCCGATGTTGTAAGGCACCATTTCGAGATATTCGTCATAGGCTGACAAAGCCCTCTCATACTGCCTGTCCATGGCGAATGCCCTTGCAAGCAAAAGCACTGGGGATGGACTGAGGGGTATCTTCCTTCTCAAAGCCTTATAAGCCTGTATGGCATCCGTGTATCTTCCCTCACGTAAGAGGGCATTTGCCCTCACAAAAAGTAGATCGCTATCCTCCATCCCCTGACTGCCTTCATCACCGCTCGTATATCCCCATCTCTCCATGAGGGTGTTGATGGTTCTGTAATACCCCTCCCTGCCATCACTGACATCGCCCATGAGAAGGAGTAATGCCTTTTTTGTCTCATCAGTGAGACCATTGAGATGGGTATCCATGAGTCCTATCAATCTGTCCTCGTTCTCATCTGCACTCAATCCCCTGATGGCACATATAATCGCCTGTACATCATCTGGATCTACAGAGAGCCTGTCTGTACAGATGAGGGCTGACCTTGTGAAATCCCCGAGCCTGTAGTAAAGCTGTGAGAGGAGTATGTACTCATCCCCAGACCCTCCAGCACCATAAAACCCTTCGAGCACACCTCCATCCTTACCCATCATCCTTCTGAACTCTGCCTGGAATATCCTTGCATACAGGCTATCGTCCATCCCTTGAAGGAGACCCTCCACCACCCTGAGCCCCTTTTCGTTCCTGCCTGTATAGAGGAGGGCTCTTAGGTAATCCATGATAAAATCCCTCTGAATCCGGTATGTGTCCCTGGAGAGAAGTTCCTCTGAGAATCCCATCACCGATACGTAATCCCCATCCCTCATCATTGCATCCTGAACCATCTTAGCCCATGTCATATCCCTGATGTTGTCCGCAAGATACAGGGGATAGTTATGGTCCAATGCCTTACCTGTCTTGCGCTTCAGCAGATAGGAGAGATAGAGGGCGTATATATTCCACGGGTATTCCTTTACCATCTCCTCAAGCATTGTGCCTGCCTTCCTGTAGTTCCCTCCACGTATCAATACCTCTGTAAGACGAAGCCTTGCTACCACATCCTCTGGATAGCGTTCCAGTATGGCTCTGTATACTGAGGAGGCACCATCGTAGTCACCCTGTCCTGAAAGAGACTCTGCAAGACCAGTAAGGATTCCATAATCCGAAGGGTCTTCCTGGAGGAGGTCTCTAAGGATACCCTCTGCCTCGAAGTATCCCCCTGTGATATTGAGGAGTTCTGCCCTGATACGTTTCTGCAGGAGAGGGTCTTCTATTCCATTGAGTTCCCTGTAAGCCTCGATTATCCTGTGCCTGTGCGCAAGGTTGATAATCCGTCTTCTCAGGATACTACTGTTGAACTTCTGGCCTATATCCTCCAGGAGCATTGATGCCCCTGAATGGTTGCCAACTGCTGTATATAGATCCACAAGTCCCTTTCTTGCCTCATGGTCTACATCACTCCCCAGGAGTTCGGTATATATGGATGTTGCCCTTCCGTACCTCATTGTGTAGAAGTAAAATTCAGCCTCAAGGAGCCTTAGCCCCGGGTCATCGGGGAATCTTCCCACAAGGTCATCTATTACCTTAGATATCTCCCTAATGCCTCTTCTATCTAAGAGCATCCTCAGATAGCCGTACACGGCATCTCTGTTGTAAGGGTCTTTCTGTACAGCCTCTCTGAACACAGAGAGTGCCTGGACGTATCTTTTGAGTTCCACAAGGAGCCATCCGTACTCAGCCATTCCTTCTGTTAAGACAGGGTATTTCTCTACGAGTGTCCTGTATCTCTGAAGAGCCCTTTCCAGTTTACCTGCCTTCCATGCATTCCTTGCAGCAAGCAGGAGCACAAAGGCCTCATCGTAGGTCTCTGCACCTGAGGGGTTATGGTAAGAGAAAAGCAGGATGATAACAAGGGTTGTAGCCAGAAGCCTACTCATCCTCGCCCAGAAGTACAATGAGGTGTTTTTCGGCTTCAAGGTACATGCCACGATTGTGGAGTTCTACCGCAAGTTCAACCCTGAGGTCCCTGTCGTCAGGAACGAGGGAGACGAGCCTTTCGAGTATATCGAGGAGCCTGTCCTTTCTTTTAAGCCTCCGCAGTACATCGAGGAGTCCCCTGAGGGCTGGTACATCATTGGGCTTTACCTTTATGACCTCCTGGTACTCTTTCATCGCCTCTTCGAGCCTGCCGGTCTTTACAAGTACCCATGCAAGTTCCTTTCTCGCATCGAGTATATGGGGATATTTTGTGATGAGCCTGCGGTATCTCTCTATAGCCCTCTTGTATATACCTGCTTTGGTGGCATTCCTTGCAGCCATGTGGAGGATGAAGGACTCATCGAGCCTTCCATCCCCGCACTCCCCATATCCAGAGGTACACAGGACTACCACTGGAATGATTAACAAACCAAGGCAGTATTTGGTGAATGTAGAAAGTTTCTCAAAGAAACCTCTCAGGATGCCACCATTAAGCACTTCCATAATATGGTCTGGCATCTTATACGTTCCTTTCGAGTTCTTTGAGTAAAACAATGAAGTGTGGTTCTGCCTCCATGTATCTACCCTGATTGTGAAGGAGAAGGGCAAGCCTCAACCGCATCTCCATGTTCTCAGGTGCGAGATTGAGTATCCTTTTCATCACCTCTATAGCCTCATCGTACATCCCTGCCTTGATGAGTACATCCACGAGCCTGTAGAGGACCTGGAGTCTACTCCTTAAAATACCACCTGAGTCCACAAGCCTTGTATAGATGGTCCTTACGCTGGATGGATCAGCCACTTCCCTGTACCCTGCAAGCCTGTTTATGAGTATCTCCTCTTCGTATATATATTGAAAAACTATCCAGACGATACACAAGTGTGATATGGATAGAAAGGCAATGAACCATCTTCTGCGTATGAGCATTATGAAATCCATCTCTTCAGCCCCTGATGGTTCTTCCCGGTCATGTCTACAAGTATACTGCGTATACCCTCAGGGACGTTTACGAATCTTACCCCTACAAAGAACGGACCTCCTGGACCTATCGCCTTTGTCCGCTTCACCTCGCCATCGAGCACCATCTCTCCATAGGGTGTTATGATACTTATTGCCACCAGCCTTCCACACCTTATCTGTGTATGAGAGACAAAGGCAAGTCCAGATGCGCTTATATCATGGGTGACAGCGAGTATTACAGGATTGACTCTTATGACCACTGGGAGGTTTATACTGCTCCTAACACTCCTTTTCTGGAGCCATTTTCTGTTGTAGTACCAGAATGCCATCTTCATGAAAAAGGACTGCCTGTTTTCAAACCTGTGGAAGAATACGGGCAGTATGGAGTTGAAACAGAATCTGTTTATGATGTCCCTGTGTTTCTGCTCCATACCGTAGAATCGTATGCCGTAGTTGAACATCCTGGCTTCATGGTGTGGATGGGAGGGGAGGGGAAGTTCTTTAAGGTACACAACCGTGCCCCTCAGGCTAAGGGATTCCATGCCGAGGTGGAGTTTAAGCTCAAGGCTCTCTGTAAGTGGCAGGGGAGCAAAGGTTATGAGGGAGACCCCGTTCTCGTTGAGGTCTCTACTTATCCCAAGTCCCTCATGTCTTGTACCTTCTTCCCTTACAGAGTATCCCACAGGCACTGCACCTATGAACCTGAACTCGGTACGTTTGTGATGTGGCTGGGTTACATCTTTTATTACCGCAACCGCAAGGATACCGTTCACAAGTGCCCAGAAGCCCGCTATACCTATACCCTTGATATCTGCGGATATGCCGTAGAGGAGCTTAAACAGCCCCCACCACACACCTGAGAAACACAGTACCATCACTACCATCTGTGGGGTTATGTCCTGCAATCCTGGAAGTCTTCTCAAGCCCTTGCTTGTAACCACGAATTCCGAGCCAGTACGTACTATGTTTCTTATAACCGCCTTCATGAGTATAAAGAAGTTCATCATGTTGTAAGTCTCGTCATACCTTACCCGCCCGTATCCCTGACTGGCTATCTTGAAGCCGAGTATGATTACCGTAAGAAAAAGGAGATATCTCCAGATAAAGGGCATATCAAAGGGCACGATTGGATACATCCCTGTAAGGAGCATGATGGGTGGTGTTATGAAGTAGATGAGCTTTGGGAAGCCTATGAACCACCCGAATATGGTCGCAAAGAAGCATATCCTCTGGGCTGGTGACAGCCCCTTTACAAAGAGGGGGTTGTCCTTGAAGATGAGGCTTACATTACCCTCTGCCCAGCGGAGTTTCTGGGTATGGTAGCTCCTGATATCCTTGGCACCGAGTCCATGAGCCAGTATTTCGTTGTGGTAAACACCCTTCCATCCACGCCTGTAGAGTTCGATAGTGGTATGGAGGTCCTCTGTGATGGTGCCTGTTGCAAACCCCCCTATATCCTCGAGCGCCTTTCTGCGAAAGACAGCACAGGTGCCTGCGAAGAACACAGAATCCCAGTAGTCCCTGCCAGGCATTATCAGCCTGTAGAACACATCCTGCTCGTTCCAGCTCTTTTTCTTTTTAAGATTGAGCTTGAACTGAAAGGTATCCACATTGTAGTAACTGTGCGGGGTCTGGACAAAGGCTACCTTCTCGTTGAGAAAGTATCCGAGCAGTTTATCGAGGAAGTCTGGCTCTGGCACGAAGTCCGCATCAAAAACCACTATGAACTCCCCATCGGTGCATGTAAGGGCATGGTTGAGGTTACCTGCCTTTGCATCCACCCTCTCTTTTCTTGCGATGTATCCACATCCCAGTTCCTCAGCCATCCTGGCTACCTCTGTCCTGTCCCCGTCATCGAGTATGTAGGTCCTGTTCGGATAGTTCATCTCCATACATGCGATGACCGTTTTACGCAGAAGAAGGGGGTCTTCATTGTAAGTGGGAATGAATACATCCACTGTCAGACCATCTGGTGGTGGAGGTGCCTTTCTTTTTATGGGATGCCATATCTGGAAGAAATAGAGAGACAGCGCAACAAAACCGTGCAACTCCGCATAATAGAATAGGAGTGAAAACACAAGGGCATCCGTGTTGATGGTATACAGGAGCCTGTAGACAAGATAGTAGAGATATACCCCTGATGTGAGGATGATTACACACTGGTAGAATCTGGCATACGGATATCCCTCTTTAAGGCTTACCTCTCCCCCTACATACCCCCCCTTCATCTGATTAGCAACAAAAAAGGGTATGGATTTTTTTGATAAGACTTTGCTATTTCGGGATGAGTTGTTATTATATCCCCCCACGGATGATTGTCAAGAGGATTTACAATTCTATTGACAAAATCTCCTAAACTTAGTTATACTCTAACATCTTTATTGAACCAAAATGAAGATATACATAAACGATATCCCCCCAGAGGGATTGAGTCTTGATCTGAAGGAAGAGGGAAGCACCCTGGCTTCCCTGGCAGGTGGGCTCGATTTCTCCTTTCTGTCACCTGTGGTGGCGCATCTGAGTGTTACGAGGAAGGGTGAGGACGTATCCGTATGTGGGGATGTGAGCACAAAGACATCGCTTACCTGTTCGAGATGTATAAGGAAGTTCGATTTCACGATAGAGACGCATTTTTCGGTCTTCTTCACAAGGCTCAGGGAGGAAGCAAAGGAGAGGGAACTCAAAAAAGAGGATATGGAACTCAACCTCCTTGATGGTGACGAGATAGATACAGATGCCATACTCCTTGAGCAGATAGCGCTGGAGGTGCCGATAAAACCGCTGTGCAGTCCAGAATGCAAGGGGCTGTGCCCACGCTGTGGTGCGGACCTCAACCAGGGTAGATGTGGATGCCCTGAAGAGGAGAGGATAGACCCCAGGTTTGCAAGGCTCAGGGATTTTAAGATAAAATCATGACAGACTCCCCGCAAGGGGACGGTAGCCAGGATTTTTTCCATCCCCGCTTTTGGGGAGTGGATCAAAACAGGAGACAGGTGGTTGATACCTCTGGGGTCTTCCCCTGAATCCTGAATGCAGGAGGTGTTTATCATAAGATGCCAAATCCACGAAGAAGACACTGTAGATCCAAGAAAGGCAGGCGCAGGAGCCATGACGCCCTCTCAAAACCACCTCTTTCGTTTTGTCCCCGGTGCGGGGAGCCAAAACGACCCCATAACGTATGTCCCAATTGTGGTACCTACCGTGGCAGAGAGATAATAAAGACAGAAGAAGGTGTATAAGAACCTGATAAAATGTATCAATCTGCCATGATAAGGATAGCGGTTGATGCAATGGGCGGGGATCATGCCCCTGGTGTGGTGATAGATGGAAGTGTCCGGGCAGTGGAGGAGTACGGTATTCCCGTGATTCTCGTAGGAGACAGGAGAAGGATAGAGGAGGAACTCGGAAAATACAGGTATAAAGAAGACCTCCTGTCCATAAGACATGCCTCTGAAGTGGTGGGCATGGATGAATCCCCTGTGCAGGCGATAAGGAGGAAGAAGGACTCCTCCATAAGGGTGTGCTTTGAGATGGTAAAGGACGGGGAGGCGAGTGCTGTTGTGAGTGCTGGTAATTCTGGTGCGGCTATGGCTGCGGGGATGTTTGTGCTCAAAAAACTCAAGGGTGTTGATCGTCCAGCCATTGCTGTGTGTGTGCCGACCATGAAAGACCCTGCGGTACTTCTCGATGTGGGAGGGAATGTGGACTGCAAGCCCACACACCTTGTTCAGTTTGCGATTATGGGGGATGTGTACGGAAGATATGTGCTGAAAAAGGAACGTCCAAGGATAGGACTCCTCTCAAACGGCGAGGAGGAGGGCAAGGGCAATGACCTTACAAGGGAGACCCACGAACTCCTTAAGATGACCTCCCTTAACTACATAGGATATGTGGAGGGGAGGGATATATACTATGGTGATGTGGATGTGATAGTGACAGATGGGTTCGTTGGCAATGTGGCATTGAAGCTGAGCGAAGGGCTCGTGGAGGCAGTGGTCACCATGCTAAAGGAGGAGATAAAATCAAGCCTCATGGCAAAGATAGGCTTTCTTCTTGCCAGAAGGGCATTCAACAATCTCAAGAAAAAGGTGGATTACGCAGAATACGGTGGTGCCCCACTTCTCGGGATAGATGGGATATGTATCATAAGCCACGGTGGCTCATCTGCAAGGGCTATCAAGAATGCTATCCTGAGAGCCTATGAGTATTCGAAAGGCAGGGTAAACGCCCACCTTATGGAAGAGTTAGAGAAGAACAACGACCTCACAACACTTATCCATACAAGTTAGACTTCACCTCAGGGGTTTCTATGCTCATGGCAAGGATTGCAGGCACGGGCTCTTATGTGCCTGAGAAGGTCATCTCGAATCATGACCTCGAAAGGATGGTTGAGACCACGGATGACTGGATAACCACACGCACAGGCATAAGGGAAAGGAGGGTCTCAACAGGTGAATCGACCACAGAGATGGCGGTCAAGGCAGGCAGGATGGCACTCCGCTCTGCTGGTATCTCACCTTCGGAGATAGACCTCGTTGTGGTCGGCACGGTGACACCTGATCTTGTCTTCCCTTCCACCGCCTGTCTTGTACAGTCTGCACTCTCCATGAGGGGTGGAATACCAGCCTTCGATGTGGCCGCAGCATGCTCTGGATTCATCTACGCCCTTGATGTGGCTGACAGGTACATAAGGTCAGGGACATCGAAAAAGGCGCTCGTAATAGGGGTGGATGTGTTCTCCAGGATTATAGACTGGAACGACAGGACCACCTGCATACTTTTTGGTGACGGTGCAGGGGCGGTTGTGGTGGTGGCAAGTAACGGTAGGGAGGGTATACTCTCCTCCCATATCCATTCCGATGGCACGTACTGGGAACTCCTCTACACCCCGGGTGCCATAAGGCATAGTCCCTTTGAAAGGGGAGAGCAAAGAGACCACTACCTCCTTATGAAGGGTAACGAGACCTTCAAACTCGCTGTAAGAAGCATGGAAGAGGCTGTAAAGGAGGTGCTCCAGCACAATGGACTTTCTCCAGAGGATATCTCCCTTTTCATCCCTCATCAGGCAAATATAAGGATAATCAATGCCATAAAAGAAAGACTTAATCTTCCTGAAGAAAAAGTCTTTGTAAATATTAAAAAATACGGCAATACTTCTGCTGGCTCCATTCCCCTTGCACTGGATGAGGCTGTAAGGGGTGGGTTGATAGGACGTGGTGACATCGTTGTTATGGCATCCTTCGGTGGAGGACTCACATGGGGCTCCACTGCCATAAGGTGGTAGAGGGGCTACCGTTCCTGGGGATGGGATGTTAGAAAAGGTCTTAAGAAAGTTGATTCTTTTTGACAGAAAGGAGTCATAAGGCTTTGAAAAAATTTGCCTTTTTATTCCCGGGGCAGGGCTCACAGTGTGTGGGTAT
>WGFF01000190.1 GCA_015492355.1 Deltaproteobacteria bacterium | reverse complement strand
ACTCCATAAGAGGCATCACCCGAGGGGATAACCAGGCGTGAGAAGGGTGTAAATACAATTTGACATAATATCTATTATGCGACATCTGTCCGGGGTATCTAAAAACCCCTCTTGTCATGTCAGACTACTCGATTATAACGTTGGTAAGCGTCCTTTTAACCCCTGGTACCGCCTGTATTTTCGTTATGACCACATCCCCCAGCACCCTGAAGTTAGATGCGGTGACAAGGGCTATTACATCATAAGGTCCTGTTACAGCCCTTGCCTGTTCCACACCCCCTATCTTCTTTACCTGCTCTGCAACCTCTATGGATCTACCATGCTCACACTCGATAAACACATAAGCCTCAACAGCCATCGCCAAGACCTCCTTAAATTAAAGTTTTTGAAAGGGGGGTTGGTGGGAAAACTTTTTACAAAAAGTTTTCCCCCGTAAACCAATCAATCCCCCCTCACCACCCTGCCTCCTGCCTTTTTCCATGCCTCTATACCACCGATGAGGTCTACAACGTCCTCCACACCCTTTGAGCGTAATATCCTGTTCGCCTTAAGGCTCCTGACCCCGATCGTACAGTAAAGTACTATCTTCCCGTTGTATTGAAAATCCTCCCTCTTCTTTATCTCATTCATGGGGATGAGTATACTTCCAGGGATACGCTCCTCATGATACTCCTCCGGGGTTCTCACATCTATAAGGGTTATCTCTTCACCCCTTTTCATCATATCCATGAGTTCCTCCACCGTTATCCTCTTCTCGTCCCCCTGTGAGAAGAGACCGAAAAAGAGGAATGGCAATATCAGCCCCCTTACCCTTGCAAATGACACCATAGACACCCCCTGCTTATCCTTTTGTTATGTGTGTAATCTTCATCCCCACATCGAATAGTGTGGGCTTTTCGAACCTGCTCTTCATGGTGAACTCATCTATCCTGAAGAGCATCCTGTGGTGCTCTATCCTGTAGAGGAGGTTTACGAGCTGGTTGAGGTCTATTCCCTCCACCTTGAGTTCCATCTCCTTTATGAGGTAACTATTCCGTGTCCTCTCTCCCAGTGGTTTTATGGATACGATCCTCTCCTTTATACCTATATCCTCACCTATGGACTCTACGATGGCAATGGTCGATTCCGCACTGCCCGCTGTAAGGAGCCTCCGTTTCAGGTAATCGAAGTTTACCTTCTCCTTCAGGTATCTCTCCTTGAGCCTCCTGAACTCAGCGAGCTCCTCCTTCTTGACCTCCACAGACCTCTTGAGTGTTGTATATCTCTTATAGACGCCACCTCCTGCATATATCAGGATAAAACCCAACAAAATGGTTGAGATAACTGGCATAACCTTTCTTTTTTCAAGAATATTTTTCAAATCAATCATTCCCACCCCCGAGAACCATTGCCACACTGAACCTTGTCCTTCCATCCGTACCTGCCTTTACATCCGCAAGAGAGACCTCTCTTATACCATCCATCCCCCTGAGTAGTTCCCTGAGCCTGTTCGCAGAGTCGAAAGAATCGGTTTCACCCTTTGCAACGACCCTTCTCTCACCCGCATGGAGCTCATAGAATGTTACATCCAGGTTGTCCATCCGTGCAAGCGAATTCATTATATCGAGTACACCTTTTTTCCTGTTGAGTATCTCAAGGTCCTTTTCCATCTCCATAAGTTTAGCCCTGAGCTGATACAGGGCATCTGGAACACGGCTCTCCTTCGGGAAGAGTGCCATGTACTCCTCGGTAAGTGCCTTCCTGTAAAGGGACAGTTCCTCTGAAAGCTCACGATACCTCAGATAGAAATCAACCCCCCCTATGAGCACTATCATACCCACAAGTACCCCTGTGGTCACAACTGCCCTTCTCAGCGCCCTTGCCTCTTTTGTGTATCCGAACTCTCCCTTTCTTAGATTGACACTACCCTCCAGACCATGCTCTATGTGTCTTGCAAGGGCAGTAACACCTGCATACTCAAGGGATACATCCCCTGGAAGGGATAAGACCTCTATATCAATACCATCGAAGACCTCCCTGAGTATGCCTGCATTTTCCTCTGTAGCAACGAGCCTGTCAGGGTATATCCCCTCTTTCTTGAGATATCCCTCTATGAGGATGAGTTCGTCTTTTCCATAGAAATCTTTGTAGAATACAGGCTTTCCTTCAAAAAGCACTGTAAAGGTATCCCCTATGACGATACCGAGGTTTCCAGCCCGGTGGGTATCTTCTTGCAGGAGGTATCTCATGGAAAAGAGGGATGTACCGACCCATGAAGGGTCTATCCCGAAGGAGGAGAACACCTCAAGATAGTGCCTTAAAATTTCCTTTTCCACCGCAACTGCCATGACCTTGGATGAATGGAGCTGGAGGGCAGATATTATCATCTCAGACGGGTCTCCAAGAAGGAGATCCCCTATCTCAAAGGGTATGACCTCCTCTATCTTCCTTGGGTCATCCATAGGAAGCTCCACGACACGCAGACTTAAAGCCCGTGGTGGCAGGGAGAGGAATACCCTTGAAAAATCCCTGTATCCCCTCTCCTTCAGGTAATCGAGCATAGAAGAAAGGGTTGTTGAGATTTCTTCCATGTTGCTTCCATGGAATGGAGCGGTATGGAGCACAACTGGTGTGAGCCTTTTCCTCCTCTCGGAGAATACACCACATGCTACGAAGTCCTGACGGATATCCACGATGAGTATTCTACGTGCCATCTACATCTCTCTCCAGTAGAGTATGCCTCCTCCGAGTTCCACAACTGCCTCCACCTCTCTTACAACCTCCCCTACCCTCACCTTGGAGAATATCCTATAAGTATTGCTCTTCACTGTTATCTTGTCCTGTAGCCCGAATCCTATGGTCTCAAAACCAGGTACCTTCATTATATCAGACCTGTCACTGAAGGGTGTCTCCCTGCGGTGGCTAATCACCTTGAGTGCCATCTCCTCTGTTATATCCTCTGAAAGCGCCATTATGACCTTGGCAGGTGCGGTATTGATATTCACAAGACCATCAGTATACACAGTGACGTATGGTGATATCTCTCTGTACACATCTGGCGTGTATCCTTTTACGAGGAGGATTTCGTCCACAGTGTCGAGCCTCCCGTTCTTTGGACTGTACGGATATGGTAGCCTGGAATAATAATCTATATCCTCTGCCCCGTACATCCTGGGCTCGTCATCGCCGTCTATCCAGTCAGCAAGGGTATCGACAAGTTCCTTTTCCAGCTGGAGAATCTCAATGAGCCTGGTGTACTCACCCTTTATACGTGTGTTATCCTCACCCGTGGCCGGAAATACAACCTCAAGGGAGAGTTTTGAAGCCTCATCCACCACCCTGACCTCTATTATCGCCCCTTTTTCGCCCATTGTAAAGAACCAGCCGTCCTCATCCATGGTCATGTATGGTCTCTGCTCAAGGAGCCTCTGTAACAGTTCCTCTGCCATCTCCACACTCGACTGGACAAGTACCCCTGCCCTCTGCATGTCCTTGAAATTGCCTGCCCTGGTGGTCGATATGTACACCCCATAGATGAACTCCACCACAACAGTAACGAGTACCGCTGTGATGAAGAGTACAATCACAAGGGCAAAACCATTCTGTTGTGAAGGCATAACAGTACTTCAGGGGGTAAACCCCCTGAAACCCCCCTTCTACTCAGGTAATAGCCCCCTTTCCCAAAAAACTTT
>WGFF01000189.1 GCA_015492355.1 Deltaproteobacteria bacterium | reverse complement strand
CCCTAAATATACGAACAAACCTCGGTCCCACAGAGGCATCCATTACCTTCGATGTTTTCCATGAATATCATACCCTTCGGCCTTGAATATAAATATATCCTTCCACCCATTGCCGGGGCGATTATAGGATGGTTTACCAACTACATTGCCATAAAACTCCTCTTCAGACCCCACCACCCCAAGAATATACTCGGTTTCAAGATACAGGGACTCATCCCCAAGAGGAAACAGGAAATTGCACTCAGTATAGCCAGGACCATAGAACGGGAACTCCTCTCGTCCCGTGACCTTGCCCATACACTCAACAGTATAGACTGGAAGGGAGAGATAGAGAGGATAGTGGAGGAGATAATAGACCACAGGTTTGGCTCAGGGAAGATGAAGGGTATTCCTGTGATAGGGCTCGTATCCGAGAACCTAAAATACCATATTAAATATTTTATAACGCGGGAGGTCCTCCGTCAGATGGAGGTAAAGAGGGATGCATTTCTCCATAATATCACCAGGAAGATAGACCTCCAGGACATGCTCGCAACAAGGATAGATTGTCTCGATCTCGAAAGGTTCGAGGGACTCCTTACAGGATTCATCGCCAGAGAGCTCCGACACATAGAATGGCTCGGCGGAATAATGGGCTTTCTCATAGGTCTTGTACAGTCGGGTGTATTTTATTTCTACTATTAGAACCCCTTTTCAGGAATCCCGGCAAACGGATATGTTGAAAACAGGGCAATGAAGACGGTCCTCGTCATAGCGGGCTCAGATCCCTCTGGATGGGCGGGCTTACAGCAGGATATGGGCACACTCTCTGACCATGGCATAAGGGCACTCACTGTTGTAACAGCCCTCACAGCCCAGAATACAGAACACGTAAGAAGGATACTACCTGTTGAGCCCGGGTTTGTTACAAGCCAGATAAGGACACTCCTTGAGGAGTTCGATGTCCACGGGGTGAAGATAGGTATGCTCGGAAGGGTGGATACAGTAAGGGCGATCAGGAGGATTATAAAGGCACAGGGACTCCCCAACATAGTGCTCGACCCTGTCATCAGGGCATCGTCTGGCAGGAGGCTCATTGAAAGGAATGGCACAGAGGAGATAAAAAGACTCCTTCCCCTCGTTAAGGTTGTAACACCCAACATATACGAGGCAGAGGTACTCTCTGGGGTGAGGATAGAGGACATAGGGGATATGGAGAGGTCTGCAGAGAGGCTTGTATCAATGGGTGTTGAGAATGCGGTCATAAAGGGCGGGCATCTTGGAGGTGAGCCTGTGGATGTACTTTACAACGGCAGGAGGTTCTATCACTACCGTGGTACAAGGCTCAGGGGAGAGGGTAGACTGTTCCATGGCACTGGATGTATATTCTCCTCTGCCCTGACCGCTGGTATTGTAAAGGGTAAGGATATAGGGCAGGCTGTAAGGGATGCACGCAGGTATCTCTGTTCTGTACTTAGAGGGAGGGGGTGTGTCCCTTGAGAGATGAGCCCCCTCCCATTGGAAAGGGTTTATACCTGCTGAAAAGCGGTCATCCCTGCTGGTGCCTTCTCAAGCCTGGTTTCCACCACCTTCCAGTCGATATTCTTCATGAACGCCTCTATATAGGGTGGTCTCTTCACACCGTAGTCTATTGCGTAGGCATGTTCGTACACATCCATCACAAGAAGGGGTATGGCACCTGCGGGGAAGTTGAAGTTATGGGTATCGAGACAGTAGTTGTGGAGCCTGTTGTCACGTACAGATAGTGCCAGTATCACCCACCCGCGCGCAGCCATACCACATGCCCTGAAGTCCTCAGCCCAGGCATCGAAGGAGCCAAAATCCCTTGTCATGAGTTCCGAAAGCCTGCCAGAGGGTCTACCGCCCCTACCACCCAGATTCTCAAAATAGAGTTCATGGAGTATAACACCGTTGAGGGCAAAGGTCTCATCAGCCTTGAGCGCCCTGAAATCACTGAAGACCTGGTTTGCACCCTTCCTGTCGCACTTCCTGAGACGTTCTTCTATCTCGTTTAACTTGTTGATGTAGCCTGCATAGAGTATGTCTCTGTGCTGGGATATCTGATTCTCAGAGAGTCCCTCCAGACCGTTCAGTTCAAATCTCCTTGCCTCGTAAGGCATACGGTTCACCTCCTGTCTTTTTAATCCGTACTAACCATCACAGGGGTATGTCCATACATAGAACCTACCATGAAAAAAGGGGTTGTCAAGGGAGGAGCCCCTTTGTGAAGTAGCAGCCCATACTGCCTTCAGTCATCGATGGGACTGCAGGAGGGTCTCTCCTCTGTGACCCCGAAGGGCCTGGGGGGTCTTGTGGGTCTAAAGAGTTCCTTGTGTTTTGCAAGGTAGTAGACGATGGCACAGTTGATAAGGAAGATGGATATCTTAAGAACGGTCACGCCCTTGAGCACCTCGTAAAGTTCAAAGGGTATGAAAAGCGAGGTTGCTACAACTGTAAGCCATTCTGCCCATCTCATCCTGAGATGGAGCCCGTAGGCTTCTATTAGATTGAGTATGCCTATGAGAAGGACAACGACGGATGCCCCTATAATATGGTTGTCCTCGAGCATACCGAGTTTTTGAATGGCTGAATCTATGTAATGGTTGTTGATATCGAGCCCCAGGGACAGGACTATATTCGTACTGAGAAGCGCTACGTCCTTGTTCAGGAGTTTGAGGAGGGCAACCGCAAGTATTATCTCTCCTACTCCAAGGAGTGCCTTGTAAAAGATGATGAATTTGAGGAAACCTTCCTTCTTCTCTTTCATCCCCTCTCCATATCCCCTGGGGGTCTTACCCTTATGCCCTTCTCCAAGAGGTATCTCTTTGTCTCTGGTATTGTGAATTCGCCGAAGTGGAATATGGATGCTGCGAGCACCGCGTCTGCAAGACCCCGTGTGAATGCCTGATAGAGGTGTTCAGGACTGCCCGCACCCCCTGAGGCTATGACAGGGATGGATACGTTCGTGGATACGGTCCTTGTAAGTTCGATATCATAGCCCTTTTTGGTGCCGTCCATATCTATACTGGTGAGCAGTATCTCACCTGCCCCCAGTTCCTCTACCTTCCTTGCCCAGTGGATGGCATCTATACCTGCGGGTCTTCTCCCCCCGTGTGTGTAGACCTCCCAGGAACCTTTCCCGTTCCTCTTTGCATCAATCGCAACGACTATACACTGGCTACCGAAGGTCTCTGATGCCTCACGCACGAATTCAGGTTTTTCCACGGCAGATGTGTTTATGGATACCTTGTCAGACCCTGCCCTGAGAAGGTCCCTTATATCGTCCAGATCCCTTATGCCACCGCCAACGGTGAGTGGCATGAACACCTCCCCTGCTGTCCTCTCCACCACATCGAGTATGGTCTTTCTCTTCTCGTAGGATGCGGTTATATCGAGAAACACCAGTTCATCAGCACCTTGAGCCTCATAAGCCATGGCACACTCCACAGGGTTTCCTGCATCCCTCAACTCCACGAAGCTCACACCCTTGACCACACGTCCATCCTTTACATCCAGGCATGGTATTATCCTTTTGGCAAGCATCGTTTTTGTATCCCCATCCCTGAAAAAAATCCTCGCAGAAGGGGCTCTTTTTTTGGTAATGGGTCATCAAATCGGACCTGAATCTTTGTTGTGG
>WGFF01000188.1 GCA_015492355.1 Deltaproteobacteria bacterium | reverse complement strand
GGATGCCTGCCCTGAGGAAGTCCTTTATTTGTCTGTATTCTACTCCCTTCTCCAAGACTTCTAATTTAAAAGTTTTTTGGAAAAGGGGGCAGGGGAAAAACCTTTTTTACCAAAAAGGGCGATAGCCCAGAGGGTTTTCCCCACAACAACATTCAGGTCCGATTTGATGACCCATTACCAAACCCAAAAATATTCTTTTTGAGAGGAGAGAGACGATTATGACCCTTATAGAACATGCAAAAAGGGGGAGGATAACCCAGGAGATGGAGGACTCTGCGGAAAGGGAAGGGTTACCTGCGGAGTTTATACGTGCAGGCATAGCAGATGGCACCATAATAGTTGTAAAGAACCGTGTCCACAGGGGCATAAAGGGGCTCGCCATCGGCAGGGGGCTTAAGACAAAGGTCAATGCCAATATAGGTACGTCCAGAGACAGGGCGGATCTGGAAGAGGAGATAAAGAAGCTCCATACCGCTGTGGATGCAGGGGCAGATGCGGTTATGGACCTCTCCACAGGTGGCGATGTGGACAGGATAAGGAGGGCGATACTCGAACAGTCTCCTGTGCCAGTGGGTACTGTGCCCATATACCAGACAGCGCTCCAGGCTATAAAAAAGGAGAAGTCCTTTGTGGAACTCCAGGAGGAAGAGATCTTTGAGGTCATAGAGAGACATGCAGAAGACGGTGTGGACTTTGTAACAGTACACTGCGGTATAACCATGAAGGCACTCGAAAGGATAGAGAAGGAAGGAAGGATAATGGGTATAGTAAGCAGGGGTGGTGCCCTCATGGCGGAATGGATGAGATACAACAGAAAAGAGAATCCACTCTATGAGGATTTTCCCCGTCTACTGAAGATAGCGAAGAGGTACGAGATGGTTCTGAGCCTCGGGGACGGCTTGAGACCTGGATGCCTTGCGGATGCAACGGACAGGGCACAGGTAGAGGAGCTTATAACCCTCGGGGAGCTCGCACAGATGGCGTATCAGGAAGGCGTACAGGTCATGATAGAAGGTCCTGGACACATGCCAATGGACCAGATAGAGGCAAACATACTCCTGCAAAAGAGGATATGCAGGGGTGCACCTTTCTATGTCCTTGGACCACTCGTTACAGACATAGCCCCTGGCTATGACCACATAACCTCTGCCATCGGCGGAGCCATAGCAGCAGCAAGTGGGGCGGACTTTCTCTGCTACGTCACCCCTTCAGAGCACCTGAGGCTCCCTGATGTGGAGGATGTAAGGGAAGGGGTCATAGCCTCAAGGATCGCAGCCCATGCAGGGGACATTGCAAAGGGTGTAGGTGGGGCTATGGACAAGGATGTATCGATATCAAAGGCAAGAAAAGCCCTCGACTGGGAGAGACAGATAAACCTGTCCATAGACCCGAACAAGGCAAGGAGACTCAGGGAGGAAAGCCCACCAGGGGACAGGGATACATGCACCATGTGCGGTAACTTCTGTGCCATAAAGATAAATTCATTCTGAAAGGGTCCTCCCGGGACTGTAAGAAGACTGTATATCAACCCCGGGAGACCACAGAGGGCAGGGTTTTTTAGGCTTTCATTATAGAGAATATACTACACACTCCTTACACAGTTCTTTCCGTCCTTTTTAGCCCTGTAGAGTGCGTTATCTGCCATATTTACCAGGTCTCCTGAAAGGGCGATATCCTTGTGCGGGCATGTGGCTACACCTATGCTCAGGGTTATGCGCTCACTACTGAGACCACCGTAGGTACTCTTCTCAACCCTGTCCCGTATCCTTTCTGCCTCCTCCACTGCACCATGGAGTGTTGTATAGGGCAGTATGATCGCAAACTCCTCCCCACCGTAGCGGGCAACTATGTCTGTCTTCCTTACCACGTTCTTTATGGTACTTGCTATCTCCTTAAGTACCGTATCACCAACCCTGTGTCCATAGTTGTCATTGATCCTTTTGAAATCATCCACATCCATGATGATGAGGGAAAGGGGTATCCTGTACCTTACAGCCCGCTCGAATTCCTCTTCGAGCCTGTTGTAGAAGAAGTTATGGTTGTAAAGGTTGGTGAGCTGATCGGTGATGGCGAGTTCCCTTAAGTGCTCCTTCTCCTTGAGCACCTTTTCAAATAGCCTGGCATTCTTTATGGCATGGTATGAAGAATTGGCAACGATCTGGCAGAACTTTATCTCCTTTTGAGAAAAGCCCCCACCCTTTCTTCTCGTCCTGAGGATGAGGGTACCGAGCACCTCGTCGTTGAACACTATGGGCACGATAAGGGCGCTTGTGTTCTTTAGCCCCTTTACAAGGTCCCTTGCACTCTCCATGATGGGGTCACGTGCAAGGTCGCTGACCGCAAGGGGGGACTTGGTCTTTATGACCTCCTGTATTTCTGGATATTTTGAAAGATCAAGCTTAAGGTTCTTTGCAGCTGGATTCTCGTGCGAGGCGAGTACATAGCCCTCCTCTCTCTTGACGATGAGTACGATGGAACACCTGAGTGCGGATGTGACCTCTGCAACCTTCTTGACGATAATATCGAGCACCTCTGTGGTATCGAGGGTGGCTGTAATGGCATTTGTTATATCCAGTATGGTCTCAAGATTCCTTTTGTCCTCCTCTGTCTCCTTGTAAAACTCCCTTATCCTCAGCTGTGCCCTTATCCTGGCAAGGAGCTCCAGATCATCCACAGGTTTCACAATGAAATCATCCGCACCCTTCATGAGTGCCTCTGCTATGGTCTCCTTGTCGTCCTTTGCAGAGATGACTATAACAGAAGGACGGGTATGGAAGTCCATCCTTCTCAGACTCTCACATACCATAAACCCGTCCATCCCGGGCATGACAAGGTCGAGGAGTATGAGGGAAGGTACCCAGCTCTTTACTATCTGGAGTCCCTCCATACCGTCCCTTGCATGGCGTACCTCATAGTCATGGGCGCGCAGTACATCCTCGAGCATGGTCTTACTTACAAGGTCGTCCTCCACTATGAGTATCCTTCTGTCCTGTGCTGGTTTGAATATATCGTTAGAATCCTTCATAACAGTCCAAGGAAAGTCCTGGGTGTTTTTTTCTGTCATGCCCTCAGGCCACTTGATCAGGGCTTCACCTCTCAGGTGTTTTCTTCCATTGAAACCATCTTAGCAGGTCTCTACCTTAAAGGTCTTGACAAAATCGATCCCCTATCTTACCATCATCTCTATGACAGCCGGCGTAGCTCAGGGGTAGAGCAACTGATTCGTAATCAGTTGGTCGGGAGTTCGAATCTCCCCGCCGGCTCCAAAAAAGCCTGAGGGGTCTTGTCTTTCGAGTTTTTCGAAGGGAAAGCGAGGGAAAAAGGAACTGCACCATCCAGCCCTTCAAGATGCACTTTCCCCCACCTCAAGAAAGCCCTATTCCTCCACTGGAGGATTGTCAATAAGTCCTACAAGAATATCCGCATTTACATAACCGGGAACGAGCCTGCCATCAGGAAGGATTATAGCAGGTGTCCCCTTTATTTTCAGTTCCTTTGCGAGTTTTATGTTCTCGTCCACCTCCTTTGCAGGACAGTCGGGTTCTGGAAGGCTCTTGCCAGCAAAGGCATCTTCAAGGAGTTCCACAGACCTCTTGCAGAGGATGGTCTTGCTCTTCTTGTAGGCATCAGGGTGTATGGAAAGGGGATAGAGTTTTATATAAAAGACGATATCCTTTCTCTTTGCGAGTACCTTTTTGAGCTCCCCGTGGAGTTTCTTGCAGTAGGGACAATCAGGGTCGTCAAAAACGATCACCTTCTTTTCTGCATCAGGATTACCCATAACGAGTGCATCATCCAGCGGTATCTTTGAGAGGTCTATCTTTCTCAGGGAAATGGGCTTGCCGAGGTCTGCAAGGGCGATAAAACGTCCTTCCACAAGGTACTTCTTGCCAAAGTCTATGTAGATGGGGAATCTCCTCCCCCCCTGGGATACTGTCACCTCCCAGAGCCCCTTGACAGGGCTCATCTTTATGTCCACTATCTCTGCCCCAAAGCGGTCGGTCTTAAGTAGCACAGAGGCCTCCCTTTCTGAGAGGGTATGACAGTCCACACACTCTCCCACACATCCAGCCCCCTGAAAGGCATATACACTGCCAGAGAAGAAAAAGAAAAGACAAAAAACAAAGAGCATCGACCTGTATCCAGCCATCTTATTCTCCTTTGTTTTGTATTTGGCTCTGTGGGGCAAAATCCCTGGGAATCTTACCCACATCACTTTATACCCAGCACATCCTGCATATCGTAAAGTCCATTGGGCTTTCCCACAATCCATATCGCAGCCCTTACCGCACCCACTGCAAAGGTATCCCTTGAGTGTGCCCTGTGTGTCAGCTCTATCCTCTCCCCTCCACCTGCAAATATAACAGTATGTTCGCCCACAATATCCCCTGCCCGTATGCTCTGTATACCTATCTCCTCATCCCTCCGTTCCCCTGTAATACCCCTTCTTTCGTACACAGCGACCTCTTCAAGGTTCCTTCCGAGCGCCTTTGCTATCATCTCTGCCAGGCGTATGGCTGTGCCAGAGGGTGCGTCCTTTTTATGCCTGTGGTGATACTCCACAATCTCTATATCATAGTCCCTGCCTATTATGGATGCTGTATCATGGGCGAGTTTGAACAGAAGGTTCACCCCCACACTCATATTCGGTGCCATCACCACGCGTGTGTTCCTGGAGAGTACCTTTATCCTCTCCCTCTGTGCAGGGGAGAAGCCTGTTGTACCTATAACAATGGCTCTGTTTCTTCTCTCAGCCACCTCAAGGTTTGTTATGGAGGATTGGGGGGTGGAAAAGTCTATAACCACATCTGCCCTTCCTATGGCACGCTCGCAATTATCGGTTATCCTCACCCCGATCTTTCCAATACCAGCCACCTCACCCACATCCCTCCCCAGAAGGGGATGTCCCGGTCTTTCAAGGGCACTTACGAGCTCTACCTGTGGATTCTCACCTATCGCACAGGCTATGGCTCTGCCCATCCTTCCAGCAGCACCTGCAAGGGTTATACGAACCATAACCGTAAGGTTACTCCTCCTTTATATCGATCCCATGGTTCCTCAAGACCTCCACAAGCCTCGCCCTCTTCGACTGGTTCATCCTCACGAGCGGAAGCCTGAACTCCTCCCTTATCCTTCCCATAAGGGAGAGGGCTGTCTTCACTGGTATGGGATTTGTCTCAAGAAACATGGCACGATGGAGGGGCTGAAGCCTGTAGTGTATGCTCCTTGCGTGTTCAACCCTCCCCTCGAAGAAAGCCCTGCACATCTCTGACACCTCACCCGGGAGTATATTCGATGTAACGGATATGACCCCGTGTCCTCCCACACAGAGTATGGGAAGGGTTGTAAAGTCATCCCCTGAAAGTACCGTAAATCCCTCCCTTGAAAACTCGACCACATCACTTATCTGTTTGAGGTCTCCTGTTGCCTCCTTTATACCCACTATGTTCTTCATCTCTGAAAGACGCGCCACTGTCTCAGGGAGCATGTTCACACCTGTTCTTCCAGGCACATTGTAGAGTATGAGCGGAAGGTCCACTTCCTCTGCAACAGCCCTGTAATGCTGATATAGCCCCTCCTGTGTGGGCTTGTTGTAGTAAGGTGTTATGAGGAGTGCCCCGTCAGCACCTGCCTTCTGGGCATGTTTGGTGAGCATGATCGTCTCCTTCGTGGAATTGGAACCAGCACCTGCAATGACCGGTATCCTCTTGTTTACGGTCTCTACGGTCAGCTCTATCACCCGATTGTGCTCCTCATAGGAAAGGGTGGCAGATTCCCCTGTTGTACCACATGGAACAATACCTGATGTGCCATTCTCTATCTGAAACTCTACAAGCCCCTTGAGCGCCTCCTCATCTATCACCCCGTCCCTGAATGGTGTGACAAGGGCAGTGATGGAGCCAGTAAACATATAAGCCTCCTTGAGTCTTTCTTTATTGTTCCCTTCCCCAAAACCTCTGATCTAAAGTTTTCTGGGAAAGGGGTGGAAGAAAACCTCAGGGACTATCGCCTTTTCTCTAACAAAGGTGCCTTACTCCCTTATACCTCCACCTCTCCTTTGAACACCTCCTGTGCGGGACCGGTCATGTAGACATGGTTATCCTTCCTCGACCATTCTATCCTGAGGGTACCCCCTTTTAGTACCACGTTCACCTTTCGTCCTGTAAGACCCTTTATATGTGATGCAACAGCAGATGCACATGCACCTGTACCGCAGGCAAGGGTCTCTCCACTTCCCCGCTCCCAGACCCGCATCTTTATCCTTCTTCCACTCAGGACCTCCACGAACTCCACATTCGTCCTTTTGGGGAAGATGGCACTATTCTCTATAAGGGGGCCATACTCACTTACAGGGAAATCGTCCACATCGTCCACGAATATAACACAGTGAGGGTTACCCATGGAGACACAGGTAATCCTAAAAATCCTGTCTTTTACCTTCAGTGGATAATCCCTTATCAATCCATCCATAGTGGTGGGAACCTCCCTGCCCTCAAGGACAGGACATCCCATATCGACCCTTACAAGACCATCTATCCTTTCAGGCTTGATTATGCCTGCAAGGGTCTCTATCTCAAGGGGAGAATGTTTTGAGAGTCCCCTGTTCCATATATAGGTGGCAAGGCATCTTATACCATTTCCGCACATCTCCACCCTTCCGCCGTCACTGTTGTATATATCCATGCGGAAGTCCGCCTTTCTGGAGTCCCTGAGTATGAGTGCCTGATCGAAGCCTATGCCAAAGCGCCTGTGCGAGAGCCTTTTTACTATACGGGAAAGCCCTGGTATATTCCTCTTGCGACAATCAATGACCATAAAATCGTTTCCCAACCCGTGCATCTTTGTAAAGGCTATCCGCATGACCTAAAAGGACACCACCTCCTCACCCCTGATGAGGTCTTCAAGTCGCTCCCTCCTTCTCACCACCCTAAAATTCCTTCCCTTTACCATGACCTCTGCGACCCTTGGTCTACTGTTGTAATTACTCGACATGGTGAATCCGTAGGCACCCGCACTCATCACACAGAGGAGCTCCCCTGGCTTGACCTCTGGCAGTGGTCTATCCTTGGCAAGGAAGTCCCCTGACTCACACACCGGTCCCACCACATCCACAACCACCTCTCTCCTCCTGTCCATGCACACGGGCTTTATCGCATGGTATGAGCCATATAGGCTCGGTCTTGCAAGGTCGTTCATCGCAGCATCCACTACAACAAACCTCTTCTCTGTACCTTCCTTGGTATAGAGAACCCTCGTTACAAGTACACCTGCGTTTCCTGCCATCACCCTTCCTGGCTCGAATATGAGGGTAATGCCGAGCCCCTTTACCTCCCTTATGACTGCCTGACCGTATTTACTCGGATGGGGTGGGTTCTCTTCCTTATAGGTTATTCCAAGACCACCACCCATATCAAGATATTTTATATCCATACCTTCCTTTCTCAGGGTGGAGATGAGCCCCTTTGTACTCCGCAGGGCATCTACAAAAGGAGATATCTCTGTTATCTGTGAGCCGATATGACAATCCACACCGATGATATCCAGGTTCCTGAGATGGTTCTTCGCATAGACATACTCCTTTATGGCAAGGGCAGACTCAATACCGAACTTGTTCTTCTTAAGACCGGTCGATATGTACGGATGGGTCTTGGGGTCCACATCTGGATTGACCCTGATGGCGATACCAGCCCTTTTTTTGAGCCTGCCTGCTATCCTGTTAATAAGCCTCAATTCCTGCGGGGATTCCACGTTGAACATGAGGATCTTCTTCTTTATCGCATACTCTATCTCGTCCTCTCTCTTTCCCACGCCAGAAAATACGGTCTTTTTCGGGTCTCCGCCTGCCTTTATAACCCTGTAGAGCTCCCCTGCAGAGACTATATCGAATCCACTGCCCTCTTCGGAAAAGACCCTCAGAACAGATAGATTGGAATTAGCCTTTACAGAATAGCACAC
>WGFF01000187.1 GCA_015492355.1 Deltaproteobacteria bacterium | reverse complement strand
TCCTTTTGCAGGGAGGGAGCCATGTCAGGGTCCGGTACAATGAAGTTTATCATAACCCTTATAGGTCTTCTTGTGGTCATCTCATCTGTATTCCCCGGTGGTCTATCCATAGCAGAGACAGACCGTTCTGGTAAGGGTGTTTCCATAAGGGAGCTCATAATCAATCTGAACAAGCACTATCTCTACCTTGAAAAGGAGCTCAAAAAACTCGAAGAGGGTATAAGGGGCTTTCCGCGTACAACCCTCAGTCTCTCTATTATAAAGGCAGAAAGCGATATAGATATTGTATCCATAGAACTTCTGGATGAGGACAAGCTCCTTAAGAGCCATATCTACACCCCTGTTGAAAACCAGGCCCTTGATGCAGGGGGAAGACATCAATTCTATTACGGGGAGATAGAGGAAGGAAGCCACAGGTTCAAGGTCATATACTACTGGAAGGAAGGTAACGGTCCTCCCAAGAAGGGAGAGATAGTCTTCAACCTCTCCATACCACTGGGCAGGAAATACTTTGTTGAGATAGCCTTTGAAAGAAAAGGGGACGTGGTGGAGCCCCGTCTATCACAACTCGACTTCATTACAAGATAGTCAGTGATGAGACATATCACAGCAATAGTTATATTTGTTTTAATCGCATCGAGGTCCCTTTTCGCAGGGGATTTCAGTGCCATACCACGTGTATCGTCATCCACAGCTGAATACCATTATCAGATAGCCCTGTACCATTTCTTCAAAGGTGATTACCTTACTGCCTCAAGGATATGCAGGGATATACTCGACAATACGGTGGTATACAAGAACAAGATAAATCTCCTTCTGAGATTTTCTGACCTGATGCTCCAGAACACATCCTATGATTATCCAGAGTTCATAAAGGAAAGGTCCACAGGGCTTGAGCCCGGGATGATAACCCTTCTTGACAGACTTTACAGGAACGAGCGGTACCAGGAGGTAGTTCATCTGAGCAGTATCTTCGATGACCATGGTGGGATAAGATATTTTGAGGGCATGAGCCTTGTTCATCTGAACAGGCTCGAGGATGCGGTACAGAGTCTTCTTAAGGTATCAGATGACGATGAGTTCTATCCCTATGCAAGGATAGCCCTTGCCCAGATAGAGGTGATGAGGCTTGAGTTCAAGAAAGCAGAGAAGTACCTAAGGGAACTCCTTGGGCATGGTTCCTTGCAGGATACCACCCTTAGGGACAGGGTATATCTCCTTATGGGACAGATACTCTTTGAAAGGGGGCTGTTTTCAGAGTCTCTCAACGAGTTTCTTAAGGTTTCATTCGACAGTGAGCATTTTCAGGAGGCACTCCTTGGACAGGCATGGAGCCTTGTAAGGCTTGAAGACTACGAGAACGCCCTTACTGTGCTCAAAGGGATAGGGATAACGTATCCGTATAACACCATAGAGCAGGATGCATTGATACTCAGGGGATACTGTCTTACAAAGCTCAACAGATTCAAGGAGGCAGAGGAACACTTCACCACCCTCCTTAAGACATACGAGAAGACAAAAAGGGATTTTGAAAGGATAATAGACGACCCATCTGTAAGGAAAAGATACGTCTCTGCCCTTTTGGAGAAAGACATTGAAGCCTACGTTACAGGTGATGAATATCTATCCGTGCTCAGCGAAGACCCAGAACTTCTGAACATACTGAGGCAGTATAAGCTCCTTTCCATCCTAAAGGATGGATTTGAGCGCGCAAAAGAGGAGGCTTCTGAGGTAAGGCTCTATGCGGAGAATATGGTGTATGGGCTGGCTAAACTGTCAAAGAGAATAGAAGAGGAGATATCCCTATCCAAAAGACTGCTTGTAACCTTGAAAAGACAGGCAGAAAGAAAGAAAAGGGAGACCATGGATGTTGCCAGCAATACGGACAATCAGGTCTTCCTTGCGAGTATCGAGCAGGGTATATATGACAGCTGGAGGAACGTCCTTAAACGGGAGATTACAGAGGACGAGAAGATGATAGTAAGGCTCATACTGCTTGAAGGGGTCGAAGCACTCGAATGCCTCAACTCACCGGTTGTATGTCCGATAGTGCATTTCATGAATCAGGACAACGCCAGAACCAAGCCCGAACACTTCCAGGGTGTGGCAGGTGTGCTCGAAATGATAGGAAAAGATTTAAGGAGTGTGCGCAAGGGGGATAAGATACAGTTTGAAAGGGTATTCACCGATATGAGTATGCAAGTGAAAAAGAGGATAGATGGAAGCAGAAGGATCATAGAAGAACTCGATAAGATAGACTCCCAGCTCAACAATAGCATAGAGACCATTGACAAGGGACTTTCTGGTATCCCCCTTCTACTGGATGACCGCATAAAGGAGAGGTTCATCAAGCTCAAATACGACCTCGAGAATTTTAAGAACGATATAATGACGGGTCTGAATGCGGTAAGGCTAAAGTCAGAGGGAGATATAGAGCAGTAAGGATGAAAAAGGGGCTTTTGATAGTTTTGATCCTCTTTCCTCTTTTTTACTCCTGTCAGACGATGGTGGAGAAAAAGGAGATAAAAGATACAAAAGTAGCCAAGGAGGACAAGGTCCTTAAAGAGGTCATGCGGAAGATAAGACAATGGGAAGGCTACATAAGGCTCATAGATCACAAGGACTTTTCCCTGTATACACTGATGAGGCTTACAGAGGGCTATTTCGAGGCAAAGGAGATACTTTTTAAGAGGGAGATGGATAAATACGAAAAGAAGATTGAGCTCTACAACAAAGGGCTCATTGAGGAGGAACCACCCCATCCTGTACAGGACTATACCTCCCTCGTTGAGAATTTTAGGAAACTTGCCAGCAGGTATCGTTACGGGAGGATGGCTGATGCCATACGCTATGCCCTTGGTTACGCCCTCTATGAAGAGGGCAGGCTGGATGAGGCGGTTGAGGTGTTTGAGGAGCTCATTGAAAACTATCCAAAGAGCACCTACTTTGTAGAGGTATGTTTCAGGCTCGGAGAGTTCTACTTCGAAACAGGACAGCTCAAGGAGGCGATGGATTCCTATATCATGGTCATGGACTTCCCCCATTCGGTCTTCTACGAGAAGGCTATGTATAAGCTTGCCTGGGTCTATTACAAGCTCGATGAGTTTGAGAAGGCGGTAGACCTCTACATGCGTGTTATGGACAGGATGCCAGAGGAAGAGAGACAGAGAAGAAGCGCATTGAGAGACGAGGCACTCTCTGGTATTGTAATGAGCCTTGCCCACTTCAAGAGCATGGAAGAGGCAGTGGAATATATAGAATCAAAGGGATTGAGAAGATACACCCCTGTGGTGTTGAAAAAACTCGGTGACAGACTCGTTGAGGAGACACGCTACAGAGAAGCCCTGGTGGTGTACAGTGCCATGGAAAGACTGTTCCCTGGTATTGCCTACCTGCCATTTCTGTATGAACAGATAGCCCAGCTCCACGAAAGGCTGGACGACAGTGAGTCTGCCCTCAAAAAAAGGTGGCAGATCGTTGTAGGGTTCAATCCCACAACCAAGTGGTACAGGGATAGATACCCTGAAGGTTACAGGGAGGTGGATGAACTCATTGCAAGGGTCACTGTATCAGCGTCCAAGGAGTTCCACATAAGGGGTAGGAAGAACGACGACTATGATGACCTCAGAAGGGCTGTGAAGGGATACAGGGTATTCCTTGCCTCCTTCCCTGAGTACCCGCAGGTCAAGGAGGTAAACCTCCTTCTTGCAGAGGCATTGTTCGATATGCGTAGGTTCGATGAGGCTGTGGCTGAGTACGAAAAGACCATCTCCCTATATCCAGATGGTCCTGAAAGGACAGAAATAGCCTATTCCATCTTTCTTACCTACGAAGCCATGTTCCATGAATACACACTCGACAGAGAAGAGACGGTCCAGTCCGCAGAAAGGATAGTCAACACCTACATGGAAGGATTCCGTAAGGAGAACAGGCTGGAAAGGGTGCTTCTCAGACTGTCGGATATGTACATAGGTATTGACAAGTACGACAAGGCAAGGGAGGTATTGAAACCTCTTATTGAGGATAAGCCTGTTGAGACCTACAAGAGGATTGCTGAACTCTACCTTGCTGAGGGAGACGTGGTGGAGGCAGAAAAGACCTACAGGAGGCTTGTGGATATATCCGATGATCCATCCTTCAGGCAGAGGCTTGCAGAACTCAACTACATGATAGGAGAGGATTCTCTCAAAAGGGGTGGCTTTGTGGATGCCACAGAGAGGTTCATAGAGGTACATAAAATACTGCCAGACTCACAGCTGGCAGAGGCATCACTCGTAAGGGCAGGACAGATATATATCCAGACAGGTGATTTCACGGGATTCGATAGACTGATAGACCTTCTTAAAAGGTCGTATCCTGGCTCCACCAGTGTGGTATCCCTCCTTGTCAGCGCAGGCAAGGAACTCGAGGACAAGGCACCACTTGAGTCCGCAAGGTACTACACCTCAGCATCGACCCTTGTAACTGACGGGACGAAATCCAGCAGTCTCCTTCTGGCAGCAGGTATACTCTATGAGAACAACCAGGAGTACAGCATGGCAGAGGAGATTTTTAAGAGATACCTCTCAAGGGGCGATATATCCATAAAGGACAGGGGAGAGGTACTCTCCAGGCTCGGTGAGATACAGTTGAAGATGGGAAAGAAAAAGGAAGGGCTCGAGACCTTTGGACAGCTCTTTGAGCTCAAGGGCATGGTGGATGACAGGTATGTGGTGAAGGCAGGGCTCCATCTTATAAAGGAAAGACAGGTTGAGTATCTCGATACAAGACTCGTACAGCCCTTTGAGGAGACCCTCAGAACAAAGACCGAACTCCTAAATGTCCTGCTCAATGAATATACAGAGCTTGCAGAGTACGGTGTGGCAGAGTTCATGCCCGAAATATTCTTTCAGATAGGTAGATTGCTTGAAAATTACAGGGATTCCATTATTCAATCTGAGAGACCATCGGACCTGAGCGAGGAAGAACTGGAGGAATACAACTTTCTCCTCGAGGAAAGGGCATATCCGTACGAGGAGAAGGCTGTAAAGGCTTATGAGAACGTACTGAGGGTTGCAAGGGAGTACCGTCTGTACGATGAATGGGTTGAAAAGACGGTACAGAGGCTTGCGTACCTGAGACCAGCCCTTTACAAGAGGGACTTTGCCATGGTGGATGTGGAGCCATTTTTCATCTATCCAGAGCCGGTTACACTGGAGTATAGATGAAACTATAGGATTCAGGTATCTAAATGCTTGAAAAAGTGGTCTCTGGATGAGCCATACCAGGGACAAGGGCTAATTTGGTTTCTGCTGGCTCATGGTTTCACAGAGAGGTTTTTGGTAGAGATGAGATACGGGGTCTTTAACAGTGTGATACTGTTCATGGTCCTTACTGTCCTGGGTTGTGCACATCCACCCAAGGAGAGTACCATGGTAGATGTGCCTGCCCCTGAAACCATCGAGCAGTTGCCATCACCACCTCATGAGGACACAGGGGATGAGCACCAGGAGACCATCACTGTTGATGAAGGGCTCGAAAGATGGAAGAACATAGTGACACTCTTCGATACAGCCATGGCAAATACAGAGGACCATCCAGAGGATGCCCTCAGGTTTTACAGCAAGGTTACAGAACTTGCTCCAGAGCTATGGGAGCCATACTACAACATGGCTATTATTCACATGAGACTCGGACAGATGGAGATGGCAGAGGAGGCACTCCACATGGCACTCAAAAGGGGTGGCTCACCAGCATGGATATACAATGCCCTCGGAATAGTATACATGGCAACAGGAAGGGATGAAAAGGCAGAGGCTGTTTTGAAGAAGGGTCTTGGATACGAGAGGTCTCTACCTATCCTTACCAATCTTGCAGGTATCTATATAAGGCATGGTGATACAGATAGGGCTGGCAGGTATCTGCTTGAATCAGAAAGGATAGACCCATCGAATGAAACGGTGCGCTACAACAAGGGGCTTCTTCTGTATAAAAGGGGTGATTACAGGGGGGCAAGGCTTGAGCTGGAGACCCTTGATGAATATACAGATAGGGTACTCACATACAGGGCACAGGCACTCCTTAAACTCGGTGAGTATGAAAAGGCACTCGAACTCTTCGAGGAGATAGCGAAAAGGGATCCATCCAATCCATATCCCTACAGGAATATGGGTATTATCTATGAGATATACATGGGGGACCTTGAAAAGGCACTCGAGAACTACTTGGCTTATGTGGAAAGGGGCGGGGAGAGGGATGAAGAGGTGCGGGGATGGATAGAGGTGGTAAAGGCACGTCTAAGACTCAGGGAGGCACGGAGATGAGGCTCAGGGTAGTTGTGCTGATGATACTCCTTGTGTTACTTCCATATAGTGTCGATGGAGGGGAGTACAAGGAGGTAGTTGAAAGAACCATAAAGATAGAAGGCACTGTTGAAAAGCCCCGTATTATATTTATAGTCCCGAGGGCGAGGGTCTGGAAGGAAGACCTTTCAGAGAAGAGTTTTATCAACGATATACTACAACCAGTCTATCCAGAGAGATTGGTAAAGGAATTTAAGATTACCAATCCTACAAGGAGGTAGGTTTTATGGAGAGTGTTGCAGCCTTTTTCAAGGACGGTGGAATATTCATGTATTTCATCCTTGCTGTATTCGTGCTCGGTCTATCTATAATTGTCGAGCGTGTACTGGTTTTGATATTCCGATACAACGTGGATGCCAGGGCGCTGTGGAAGAAGGTAAGTGGTTTCCTTCAGGATGGCGATATAGATAAGGCAAAGGAGCTGTGCAATGGTTCAAAGGCTCCCCTTCTTAAGGTGCTCTATACTGGCATATCTGTATCACACGGATCCGAAAAGGAGATACAGAATGCAATAGATGAGGTGACCCTTGAGATAATACCCGCTGTGGACAAGAGGATTCCCTATCTTGTAACCCTTGCCAACATAGCGACACTCCTTGGTCTCCTCGGTACTATCCAGGGGTTGATACAGGCATTCTCTGCTGTGGGTGGTGCAGACCCCTCACAGAAGGCAGCGCTCCTTGCAGGGGGTATATCCATCGCCCTGTACACAACAGCCTTTGGTCTGATAGTGGCAATACCGATGCTCGGTATGCATGCCATACTCCAGGCAAAGGCTCACAGGATTATAGATGAGATAGACGAGTTCTCTGTAAAACTCATAAACACCCTTACGAGGAGGAAAGGTGGCATTCAGACCGAGTAAAAGGAGACACCATACGAGCATAGGACAGGAACTCAACCTTATTCCTGTGATGAATGTATTTGTCATAGTCATACCCTTCCTGCTCCTTACAGCGGTATTCGCCAAGACCGCCATTATAGATATTCTACTGCCACAGGAAGATCAGGCACAGGCGGAAGAAAACACAGATGAGGATGTACCTGAGGTACTCATAGTAAAGATAACAAAAAAGGGTTTTGAACTCGATGGTATAGGCAAAGGAAAGGTTGTCCCCAGGATAAAAGACCGGCTCGACTATAAAGGACTCACAGAGGAACTCATCAAACTCAAGGATAAATACCCTGATAAGAAGGAAGTAATACTTCTCTTTGAACCACATGTTTCATACGACACGGTTGTCAAGGTGATGGACACAACAAGGGAAACAGTAGATGGCAAGAGAAGAGAGCTCTTTCCTTTTGTATCCCTTGGAGAGAACAGGTAAAGGACTATGCCGTTTCCTCCTTCAAAAAGAAAGCGAAACAGACAGAAACCCAGGCCCGGTACACTTACCATTACTTCACTCATGGATATCTTTACCATAATCCTTCTCTTCCTGCTTAAGAGTTATTCAGCAGAGGGAGACATACTTGCCGTTGATCCCAAGCTGAGACTGCCTGTGTCCACCTCCAGGGAGACACCGAGGATGAGGCTCATAGTCCAGATAAGTACGGATGCGATTATAGTGGATGGTGTCAAGGTAAGCGACCTTGATGGTGTGCTCAAGGGGAAGGATCTCCTGATAAAGCCCCTTCTGGATGCCCTCAACAAGAGCGCACAGAAGACAGAATTTATTGCCAGAAACAACCCTGCAGTAAAGTTTACAGGTGAGGTGCTGATACAGGGAGACAGGAGGATTCCTTTTGTTGTGCTGGAGAAGGTCATGTTCACGTGCGGACAGGCAGGGTACAACAGTATCGCACTTGCGGTTTATTCCCGTGAGTAAAAAGAGAGTTTTCTTCATCACCCTTCAAAGGGACGGCAGGACCAAGGATATACTTCCTGACCCATCCTTGGGATGGGCTCCCAGTGGTCTAACCATGGGCAGTGACCCACGATGCGATATCGTGGTGTCCATACCCGGTATGCCCAGAAGGTACCGTTTTGTGGAGAAGAGGGGTTCTTCCTACTATCTTAGGGTGCCGGAAGGGGTGGATGGTACTATAGGACTCGGGGATGAAACCATCTCTATCAACGGGCTTATAAAACTCGGGCTTTTACTAAAGGAGGGAAGATCCTATTTACTGCCCCTGCCTGAAAAAGAGACCTGTACACTAAGATTACACGACCATACCTTTACATTCGGCTACAAAGAGATAGTCGTCCCCAGAAAGAGGAGAGCAAGGGTAGAGAGGGCACTCAAAAGACCCTGGATATCCAGGGAGGACTATTCCTTTCTCTTTATCTTTGTAATGACCGTTGCCATAAACTTCTCTGCTGTAAATTACATCAATTCCATAGAGATAAAGAAAGAAGAGGAGCCACTCGAGGCGATAAAGAAGATACCACCAAGGTTTGCAAAGCTGATACTAAAACCTCCACAGAAAAAGGCACCCAAGGCATCTATAAAACAGGTGCTCAAAAAGAAGGAGGAAAAGAAGAAAAAAGAAGAAAAGCCCAAAAAGGAAGAGAAGAAAAAGGTAGAACAGAAGAAAGAAGAAAAGAAAAAGAAGTTAGATAAGAAACCAGAGCCCAAGAAGGAGGAATTGACCCAGCTTGCCAAGAAAGAGCCTGTGGAGGTCCCACCTGAAAAGCCACCAGTAGAGGTGAAAAAGGAGACCGCCTTTCCCGTGGAGCCTGAAAAGACTGTCTTACCAGAGAGACCTTCTCCTACTCCATCTGAACCACCTGTAAGAAAGATGGATATCAAGAGGAAGGGACTTCTGGGCGTTATAATGGCTAAGGCAAGAACACGAGATACAGCAGGGGA
>WGFF01000186.1 GCA_015492355.1 Deltaproteobacteria bacterium | reverse complement strand
GCTCCATACAGGTCCTCAACGAGAACCTTAAATTATCGGGAGAGAATTCACAGCTCATGGACATCGTCCTCAGAGAGACAGAAAGGCTCAATTCCCTCATAACGGATTTTCTCCTCTTTGCCAAGCCTGTGCAGAAGAAAAGAGAGATGGTCAACATCGGTGAGACCATAAGACACACCCTGGAGGTATTCAGGAATGCACCTGAGGCAAAAAATATCAATATAATATGCAATATGGACGATAATATCTTTGTTGGGGGCGATGCCAGACAGCTGGGGCAGATATTCTGGAATCTTTTTATCAACGCTGCATTTGCCATGCCACAGGGTGGAACCCTTTCTGTTAACCTATCGTTGAAACGGTGTAAACAGGATAGGATGTTAGAGGGTATAGATGTGCATGGAGACTGGCATTCGTCGATCAAAGGGGATATTGTTGAGATAAGGGTGTCAGATACAGGTACCGGTATAGATGATGGAGATCTTAAGAGGATATTCGATCCCTTCTTTTCAACGAGGGACTCTGGCACAGGGCTCGGGCTCGCCTTAGTACACAGAATAGTAGAAAGCCACGGTGGCATCATAGAGGTGAAGAGCAATCCAGGAAGGGGCACTGAGTTCAGGATACTCCTGCCCTCTGCATCAGGGCAGATGTTAAAGTCAGGTGGGAAACCATTCTTGTAAGAAAGGCTGTTGAGCCATGATGTTTTTTGAAGGATGATCGAGGGGGCTTGTTCAACGCAATGTCCTCATCGAAAAAACATGAGGTCTACAACTATGGCAAAGGCAAGGATAATGGTAGTTGATGATGAGAAGAGCATGAGGGATTTTCTCGGCATTATGCTGAGGAAGGAAGGGTATGATGTCAGTGGATTTACGACCGCAGACTCTGCCCTTGATTTCTTCAGGCATAACCACTGCGATATAGCGATAGTCGATATAAAGATGCCTGGCATGGGAGGGGTGGAACTTCTGAAAAAACTCAAAGCCCTGTCACCAGAGGTGGTGGTCATCATGATTACTGCCTACGCATCTGTTGATACTGCTGTCGAGGCTATGAAGGCAGGTGCCTTTGATTACTTTACAAAGCCATTCAACGTGGACGAGATAAAACTCAACATAAAGAAGGCACTCGAGTACAAAAAGCTCGAAAAGGAGAATCTGCTTCTTAAAAAGGACCTCAAAAACAGGTATGGTTTTAAGAACCTCGTTGGAAGAAGTCCCAGGATGGTGGAGATCTACGGGCTCATAATGACTGTTGCCAGGACAAGGACCACCGTACTTATAACAGGTGAGAGTGGAACGGGCAAGGAGCTTGTTGCACGAGCCATCCACTACGAGAGCAGCAGGAAGGACAAGCCATTTGTTGCTATCAACTGTGGTGCCATACCTGAGAACCTCCTGGAAAGCGAGCTCTTCGGTTATCAGAAGGGTGCCTTCACAGGTGCTGTGGCGAATAAGGAGGGTCTTGTGGAGCAGGCAGATGGAGGGACACTGTTTCTCGATGAGATAACCGAGATGCCTCCTTTTCTTCAGGTTAAGCTTCTGAGATTCATACAGGAAAAGAACCTCAGAAGGATAGGGGGTACATCTGATATAAATGTGGATGTGAGGCTTATAGCCGCAACAAACAAGGACGTTGAAAAGGAGGTCAGGGAGGGAAGATTCAGGGAAGACCTCTTCTACAGACTCAATGTGATAAGGATAGAGGTTCCTCCTCTCAGGGAGAGGAGGGATGATATACCAGTCCTTGCAAGGCATTTCGTTGAAAAATACAGTAAAGAGTTTGGAAAGGACATAAAGGGCATATCAGAAGAGGCACTAAAGCTCCTTGTGGAGTATGACTACACAGGTAATGTAAGGGAACTCGAAAATGCGATAGAACGTGCGGTAGCCCTTGAGACAAAGGATGTTATAACCCCTGATGTCCTTCCCTCGAGCATAAGGGATAATGTCAGTATAAGGGCATTGAACACCAGAAAGGATGTGCCTGGTATCGTTGTGGAGATTCCACCGGATGGTATCGATCTTGAAAAGACCGTACAGAACTTTGAGAAGGCTATAATAATGGATGCGCTCAAGAAGGCTGGGGGTGTCAAGAAAAGGGCGGCAGAACTCTTGGGACTCAGTTTCAGGTCCATGAGGTACAAGCTCAGCAAATATGAACAGAACGACTGACCACATCCAGAGATTCCTTCATCCATTCCTTTTTACTGCCCTTGCCATCTTCATCTTTTTCAGTGCCTTTCAGAAACAACGCTGGGATAC
>WGFF01000185.1 GCA_015492355.1 Deltaproteobacteria bacterium | reverse complement strand
GATTCCCTTATCCTTTCGGTACGGTTCTCCACTGCCTTTTCCTGGTCCACCTCGAGCACAAGATGGGTTCCACCCTGAAGATCGAGCCCGAGGACGAGCTTGGGCATCCCCTCTGCCCAGAAGGATGGGAGATGTGCCCTCAGAGGGGTGGATGGCAGGAACAGAACAAGGGCTATAACGCTGAATACACCGAGGAGTACAACACGCCAGAAGATACTTTTCATTCCCCGTACCTCTTATCCCTGTGGTTTTCTCGCAACTATTGCCTCCTTGTTCACCTTCACACGTACATTCTCTGATATCTCCATCGTTACTGTCTCCTCTCCAACAGACGTTATCCTTCCGTGGAGCCCACCACTCGTTATAACATTATCACCCTTGGTGAGCTTGGATAGCATCTCCTTGTGCTCCTTTGCCTTTTTCTGCTGGGGACGTATGATAAGAAAATAGAAGATGGCAAAGAGGATTATCATCAACGTAAAGGAAGAAAAAAGCGCAGCCCCTGGCGGTGGCGCTGCCTCCTGTGCATAGGCAATACCGACGGGAATAAAGAATATCACCTTCCACCTCCTTTGGATTTTGCAGATTCATGGGGGTAGACTTTTTTGTAAAAAAAAATCCCTCCCAAGGACCTCATCAAAAGACCTTCAAGCCTAAAATCTCTCCGAAAGGGAGCGTGAGGAAGACCTGCTGGTTACCCCATTTTGCAAAAAAAGGAGCTACCTCACAGAAATCTCCTCCTGAACTCGTCGAACCTTCCCTCTTTTATAGCCTCCTGGATAGCCCGCATGAGGGCTGTGTAGTAGTGAAGGTTGTGTATCGTATTGAGCCTCAAGCCGAGGACCTCCCCTGAGACAAAGAGATGCCTCAGGTATGCCCTCGAATAGTGCCTGCATGTGTAGCAATCGCAGGCTTCATCTACAGGACGTGGATCGTCTACATATTGAGCATTCTTTATAACCAATTTTCCGCTACTTGTAAAGAGGGTTCCGTTCCTTGCATTCCTTGTGGGCAGGACGCAGTCGAACATATCTATACCCATCCCCACGCACATGACTATATCCTCTGGTGTACCCACGCCCATGAGGTACCTTGGTCTGTCCTCTGGCATACCCTCAACAGACACACCCACCATCTCGTACATGAGTCCCTTTTCCTCTCCCACACTCAGTCCACCTATGGCATAGCCGTCGAATCCCATCTCCACTATGGTCTCAACACTCCTCCTCCTCAGGTCCCTGTACATACCCCCTTGTATGATGCCAAAAAGTATCTCCCCTGGTCTCTTCACCCTTTTACTCCTCTCTGCCCATCTATGGGTGAGTTCCATCGATCTGTGCGTGTATGGTCTGTCCGAGGGATGGGGGGTACATTCATCAAGGGGCATCATTATGTCAGAGCCAAGGGCTCTCTGTACCTCTATCACCTTCTCTGGTGTGAGGAAATACCTTGTGCCATCTATGTGCGATGAGAAAGATACACCGTCCTCTTCTATCTTCCTGAGCCTTCCCAGGCTGAAGACCTGGAATCCACCACTGTCCGTGAGTATAGGACCATGCCAGTTCATGAAGCGATGGAGTCCCCCGAGCCTCTGTATGAGGCTATCCCCTGGTCTTAGATAGAGGTGATATGTATTTGCAAGTATTATCTCCACACCCATGGAAGTAAGTTCCTCGGGTGTCATCGTCTTCACTGTTCCACCTGTACCAACAGGCATGAATACAGGTGTTGTAACCTCTCCGTGAGGGGTAAGAAATCTTCCTACCCTTGCACCCGTGGGATCGGTATGGAGTACCCTAAAATCCATGGTGTCAACTTCCATAAGGGGTCTCTCAGATTATGAACATACTGTCACCGTAGGAATAGAACCTGTATCTCTCCCTTACAGCCTCACGGTATGCCTCCATAGTCACCCTGTACCCTGCAAAGGCACAGACAAGCATTATAAGGCTCGACCTTGGCAGATGGAAATTGGTAACAAGGGCATCCACCACCCTGAACTCAAAGCCCGGGTATATGAAAAGATCTGTAAGACCCCGGAGCACAGGGCTATGGAATCCATCCCTTACAGCGGACTCAAGTGCCCTTGTTGTAGTTGTACCCACAGCGACTATCCTCCTTCCCTCCTCCTTAGCCCTCCTTATGCGTTCGAATATCGGTGGTTCTATGGTATAGTGCTCCTCGGGTAGTCTGCGAAGCCTTATATCCTCTGGCTTGAGGGGCATGAAGGTTCCGGGTCCGGTATGGAGTGTTACAAAGAGTACCTCCACACCCCTGGCTTTTATCTCTTCAAGGAGTGCTTCAGTGAAGTGTAGCCCTGCGGTGGGTGCGGCAACCGCCCCTGGTCTTCTTGCAAATACGGTCTGGTACCTTACCCTGTCCATCTCCTCTGGTCTCCTCTTTATGTAGGGTGGCAGGGGAACCTCTCCTATCTCCTCTGGCAGACCATCCCATCCCTCTGGAAGATGGAACCTCACCCTCCAGGTTCTCTCTCCCCTGTCCAGGATCTCTCCCTCTATACCGTCCCTTATGTGTATCCTGAGCCCCGGTCCTATCCCTCTTGAGGGCTTTACAAGGCATTCCCATATACCCTCCCCTCCTGCACCCACCTCACGCACAAGGAATATTTCTACCCTTCCGCCTGAGGGTTTTCTGCCGTGGAGACTTGCTGGTATGACCCTTGTATCATTGAGTACCACCACATCCCCTGGCTCAAGATACCCCTTTATGTCCCTGAAGACCCTGTGTTCGATAGTTCCTGTAGCCCTTCTTACCACCATGAGCCTTGATGTATCCCTTCCCTCAGGG
>WGFF01000184.1 GCA_015492355.1 Deltaproteobacteria bacterium | reverse complement strand
AGCCGAGGTTTGCATCCGTGAATCTCCAGAGGAGTTTCGGCGGTTTTTCTGGATCTGTTATATCAAAGGCATAGTAGGCGGATCTGAAGTTCCTTGTCTCCGTACCGCTTCCAAAATCTGCAGTAACATCCATGGCACCACCACCGAGCCTCATACCCATTATGAGTATGGTACCCCAGCCACCTGGATGGGATACGTTCGACTGCCCATCTATAAGCCCTGTAATACCCGTTGCACTATCATTGAATATCCGCACATCCGTTACCTTTGGCTTGAGGTCCACGTAGTACACATGACTGTAGTCAAGGCTTGTAAGCCACTCAAGATGGGGTAGGTTGTCATAGGGGATGAACGCCCAGAGCTCATCGCCTATCTCCACACTGCCCCAGCCGTTGCCTGTGGATGGATTGGCACTGAACCAGCCGTGCTCTGTATCATCAGTGGTCGATGAGTTGTCACCTATGTTATACACGCCTCCGTTAAAGGCATGGAGCATCCCGTCATTGGCACCAACGTATATTACATGCCTTCTGTCCTTGTATGTGGTCCTGAAATCGGTATATGAGCCTATCCCGTAGATCAGGTCGTACTGTTCCTTGGGCGGTCCTACGCTTGTGGGTGTTGAGTACACAATGTCACCGAGTGTCCATACCCTCTCTGTGGAACCACTGCATCCACTCTCCTGGGATGCACCGCTGATACTTACGCATCTTTTCCTGTAGCCACTCACAGCACCACCCCTTATGAAACTTATTATGTTCGATGCATCGCTCGAGGTCGATGCCCGCAGGTAGGGCTGTAAGGTGGATGCATTAGATGTGGTGAAGAGTTGAGCCTCTCCACCGATACTGTTGAAGTCTCCATCATCCACCACACCATCGTTATCCACATCGAGCCAGACGTATATATTGCGCGTACCCTTGTTTCGCAGTGCGAGTTTTTTACCACCCTCCCATATGGATGTGATATCATCCACATCTATCGTAGAATCAGGGGTGGATGAATCCGCACTGCCGTCCTCGTTGCTGTCGCTGAACAGATCCACCTTGACCTTGGTGTCTTCAAGACGCATCTGTAGTATTTTGTCGTTCTTGAATACAAGGGCCAGGTCGCTGTCACTGTCCTCCCTGAGGTTCCCGTAGCTGTCAAGGAAGAGTGCCCTCAAATATCCGAGCCATGTCCTCTTGGTACCGTCTGCCTCTATCTTTTCGGGATAGAAGTAAGCCTGGTAGAGTGCACCCTCACCCTCTGCAGATGTGGAGAGAACGCTTACCGATGTACCAGAAGAGGTACGACGGAGTATATCGGTAAGTGCATTGATAAGGGCTGCCTCAAGGGCACTGCCCTCCTGGGCCTCAAAGTACGTATCTGGTGTCCCATCATTGTTGGCATCCCATTCCTCATCGAGGTCTGGCAGGTTGTTGCCGTTCGTATCCTCGAATCCACCGTACTTTGCGGTCTTCTGGAGGAGGTCTTTACCCACGGGGGATTCATCAAAGGCAAAGACCGTATAGGTTATGATACTCTGTGTGCCTGTCTCGCTCCTGAGGTCCGTGGTACGTGCCCAGAATGCCACACCCTCAAGATAGTATGTGCCTCCGTAGTCGTTCGCATTCGTATCCCATTGACTCGCATATCCCTCGTTAGAGGCTATGCTGTCCATATAGGTGCGCACGTCGAACCCATCGGGATCGCTCACGGAAGAACCCCATGCACCACCGGGTATGTTACGGTCCATGGTGGACTCACCATCCGTGAGTATAAGGACAAAGTTCTTCTGACACGGATACTGCAGGGGATCCTGGGCTGAATAATTGGCATTCTGATAGGCACCACTTCCAGCCCTGAAATACCTCGTTGCCTCGTACAGAGCCTCTGCAAGGGGTGTCCAGGTCTCTGGATCGGTATTCTCTATGCTCGTGACAAGGTTGGTATTGGAACCGGGACCTGTTATCCAGTCAGCAACGTATCCACCGTCCTTGTCCCCACCACCTCCACCCTCGAAGGCAGTACCGTACTTGTTGAAATACATAAGCCCGAACCTTATATCGTCCCAGGTACTCTGGACAACGCCCGTTGGCTCCTGGGTGCCTATCTTGACCTTTATGGTGTATGTGGCTGTGATATTGCCTGAGGGGTTCCAGAAATAATCTTCACATTTTCCCTGGTTCAGTACGTTTATCTCTCCACCATCGACATAAAAACACCTCTGACCACTGAAGGGTGTGTAGGATGACGCATCGGCTATCTGTTTGAAGTAGTTCCTGTCAGGGGTCTCGGTTGCCACGAGGTACTTCGCAGAGGAAGGATTCGCCCTGTTCTGTGCCTTGCCACCGACGAGCACCTTCCTTACAACGTCTACCCTTCTCATGGTGAGCCAGTTAAGAAAGTTTCCATTCCACGAGCCACTCGAATCCTCATAGAAGTGTCCACCAGCAGTGGTGGTGTAGGAATACTGCTTGGTCGAGTCGAAATAACCATAGTACGTTACCGAGGGATCGAAACTGTCATCAGGACAATCCGTACTGTAGCCGGGTAGAGCATCGGAAAGGATGGCTGAACATGCACACCAACCCACTCCACACCAGTAAAAGCTTGAGTATTCTGGTATCCCCCTGCTACTGGAGATACTGTAGTCCTTGTATGCAAACTCGTACATAGAGCCAGAATTGTCGAGCACTATAAGGACGTTGGGAGGGACCTGCTGGGATATGAAAGGTGGTGTAGCTGTATAATCGACCATACTCTGGGCCCCTGCCTCCCTCATACCGAGGGGGAGAATAAAGGATATTATCATAAAGAATATTACTTCCCTTTTTTTAAACATGGTACCGCCTCCTATTCCCTATATGAAACGCCTACCACGACCACTTCCGTTACAACCCCCCTCTCCATCCTTGCCCTGACAACCGCAGACTCTATAGCCCTGAAAAAGGATACCCCCTCTTTCCTCACACTGTTACCATACTTCACTATCACACTGGATGAGTACCTGTACTTCTTCCTGTTTATGGTCATGTATCTCTTGTCTATCCCTGTAAGGACCCCTTCTATCCAGCGCTGTCCCTTGGGTGGGGTCCACTCCTTTTGCAGGTCCTTTTTGAGCATCATACCCGATTGTGCTGTTACAACCGCTGGATGCAGGGAAAGAAGGATTATTATTAAGACCACTACCCGCATCTTGACCTCCCCTGGTTAGTAACAGGGTAAAACCCCTTCTGTAGCAAGGAATATGTACTCATATACTTCCCTGACTCTCTATCCAGTACAGTACCTCCACACCCCCACCCCCTGCACCAACACCTACACCTTCGTAACCTGCTGCAAACTTAAGCGCACCACCCTTAACGACAGCACTGTAAAGCCTGTCTATATCCACGTTGACAGTAACACCGTTGAGGCTTATACCTATATCAGGTGTACTCTGGGGGGTATCGGATGCCTTGTCCATACCCCCCATTATCTCGCTTAAGAGATTGGTGGTATCGAGACTCGTGATAATCCCGGTTGCAGAGCTGGGGGTGAGTGAGGAGTACAGTATCGTCCACTCTATAACCGCCTCTGACAGATTCACACCAGCCTCTGTGCTCTCAAAGGCACTGGTTGCGTTCCGTGTGTTTGTGGATATCTGTATATCAATGGTAGAGGTATTTATGGCTATAACACCCATGATCGTTATTATGACCATGAGTATGAGCATGGTAATAAGTACAGTGCCCTTTTCCGATTCCCTTATCCTTCTAATAAAGCACACAGCCTATACCCCCTGTCTCGGGTTCCTCAGCATTATGACCTTGCTAAGGGACCTTCTTCTGTAACCGTCTTTGTTATCCGTACAGTTTGAATCCCCGGATCTGTCCTCAGGGCATATCCTGTTGAAGGTGAGCCCTTTTGTGTCCACATTCCTCGTCCTCGCCACCACGTTTACCCTTACCGCTATGATACTGGATGGATCGGATGGATCGTTCAGGAAGGCTGATGTGGTGTAAGAGCCGGAATAGTCTATCTTGCCATCATAGGGATTCGCATCTATACCGTAGGCAAACTGTATATCCTCTATGCCCTCGGCGAGTATGTAGTTCCCCCTCAGCCCTGTAAGGTCGTTAGCCCAGAGACACGGATTGGCTGTACTGCACGGAGAGGTGGATGTATCTATCGAGTAGGTTATTGCCTGGATTATATAAACGGGTGTGCCATCGTCATAGTCCATCGACAGGTTGTAGGGGCTTGCAAGTTTCAGGCGTCTGCTGGACTGGTCATGACCCGATGTGGCGAGTTCGAGGAACTCTACGCCGTTTATAGTTATATACTTTCTGTCGCTTACGAACGTACCCCCGCTGAAGAACTTGTCTATACTGTCGCTTGCAGGGCTACTGAGGCAGATCATGGTATCACCCTCACTGTTGCAGGCAACCCCTGTCTGAGCCTGAAGGGTACCAGCACTGTATCCGATCCCGAGAATGGTTATCGAATCAGGGGCGGTCGATGAGTTGGACGGCGTGACAGGGGATGTGAGGGTCTGCCCACCTATGGTAAGGCTGAAGGGAGGCTGGGGCAGACCGAAGCCAGCCATCCTTATATCCTTTGCGAGCCTGTCCACAGCAACCCTTGCGTTCTGCTGTGCCTCGCTTATCTCTGACTGAACCTTGTACGACCAGTTGGTGGATGAATAGAGAGACAATCCCGCCACCGCCACAACCGCTGCAAGACCCATGGCAATGAGTAGCTCCACAAGGGTAAAACCACCTGTGCCTGCACCCAGAGGTGCCCTTCCGGTGTTGTGTATATGTGTGCTCATGTAATCCATGTGTCAATAACGGTTACAAAGGTTACAGTTCTCGTCCTGACATTGCCCCATGTCAGGGTTACACTGACTGTTGCGGTCTTGTTGATGGGGGAGTTGTTGGTGACTGTAACGGTTCCGAATGCACTGGCAAGCCCTGAGTTCTGTATCCTCGACTGCCACTGTGTACAATCACCGAGGGCAGGGTCGGTGCCGGAACAGGTTCCACTCGTATCTATCCCATTGTATACGGTAGGGTCGTCCCTTCCGTTTATCCTTATCCTCTCCACCATCTCCTCTACCAGCTGTACAGCCAGTGAGGTATCCTTTGCAAAGGCATTGCCAAAGATGGCAGAAGACTGCATGCCTGCGGCGGCAACAAGCCCTACCGAGACAATTACCAGCGCAATCAGTACCTCCAGGAGAGTAAAACCCTCCTCCCCTCTAACATCCATCTCCATCGACTATCCTCACGCTCCCAGTCGAATTGTTCACACATACAGACTGGGTCTTTGCACTGTTGGATACCACTACCCTTCCACCCGATGCGGTACCATCGGGATTGAACACAGCCCTGTTGTTGGTAAGGTTCGATGAGTCCACGTTCACACCGGTGTAATCCATGGCGATATCAAAGCCCTTCTGCACCACGTCATCCGTCGTGCCCCACGTGCCATCGTTGCCGCTGGTTTTGACACTGTAGGTGGTACCGCTAAACTCCACTGCACAGGGATTCCCCTCTTTCAACGCCTTCATCCTCGCATACTGCATATCACCATAAATCTGTAAAGCCGCACCCTTCACCCTGTAGCTCTGTACCATGGTACTGTAACTCATAACCCCGACAGCAGTAATGGCACCAATGAGGGCTATCACAACCAGTACCTCCACAAGTGTCAGACCTTCTTCACCCTTCAATCCCATCTTCCTCACCTTGCCTTAATTCTAAAGCAACTTCCATGCCAATACGTAACTATACGATATACAAAAACAATTTTCCTCAGGACAGAAAACCACCATGAACTTTTTTCATAGTTTCTGCAAATCTTTTGGTAATGGGTCATCAAATCGGGCCTGAACTTTTGTTGTGGGAAAACACTGCGGGCTATCGCCCTTTTCTGGTAAAAAGGTGTTTTCCCCTGTCCCCTTTCCCAGAAGACTTTAGATTAAAAGTTTTGGGGAAGGGAGTTTGAGGGAAACCCCTTTTACAAAAGGGGTTTCCCTCCTTTAGTCCGAAAAAAAATACCCATTACCAATCTTTTTTTAAGTGTCGGTGGATTCAACCATCATCTCCCGCCCTCCCCCTGAGAAGGCTTTGTTGTACTTGCTGGTAGTACTACCCTGAATGTTGTACCCTCTCCCTCCCTGCTCCTCACCTCTATCTCTCCACCATAGGTCTTTATAATACTCTGTGATACAAAGAGTCCCAGACCTGTGCCGTGTCCTTTTGTGGTGTAGAATGGATCGAATATCCTGAGTGTTTCTCCCTCGGGTATGCCACAGCCCCTGTCAGAGAATTCCACGAATACATACTCCTCTTTTACCTGTGCCTCGGGGAATGTAAATACAGGATCGTCCCTGCGTCTCCCCCGGTGGGTATCCCTTCTGGTCCTCTCCTCCCGACCTGTCCTTATGGTCACAACCTTTCTCTCCCCATCCATACCCTCCACGGCCTCTGCGGCATTCAGGAGGAGATTTATGAAGACCTGTCTTAACTTTCCCTCATCTATCACAACCCTGGGTATATTCCTTTCGAGGCTGATATCGAGCCTTCTATCCTTAAAAGCCCTGTGTACACTCACTATGGATACCGTCTCCTCAACGAGACGATTCACATCCACGGGCTGGCTCGTCTTTGTGGATGGTCTTGCTATGTCAAGGAATTCACGCAGTATGGTATTTATCCTCGATATCTCCTTTTCTGTCCTCCTGAGTATCTCCCTTTCCTCCTCCCTGTCCCCCACACCTTTGAGCAGTATATCGAGATATCCCTGTACAGCCCCCAGGGGATTACCTATCTCGTGGGCGAGTCCTGCTGCGAGTCTACCCATGGCTGCGAGTGTGGAAGACCTCAGGAGTTCCTCCTGGGTGGAGAGGAGCTCCTTGTTGACCCGCTCAAGCCTCTTTATCTCTTCTTCGAGCCTCTCAGCCATGATGTTGAATGACCTTGCAAGGCTTCCTATCTCGTTATCCACCTCCACATCCACCCGCTCCCCGAGTCGTCCCCCTGCTATGCGCGTTGCGGTGGACCTGAGCCTGTCTATGGGCTTTACTATGCCCTTTGAAAGGAAATACACACCTATGCCTATTATGATTACAGAATCTATGAGCGCATATAAGAGAAGGAATCCCGTTACCCGCCAGAGCTCCCTTCTCAGATCCGCAAGGGAGATGGTAAAGGATACCTCTGTTCCATCGCCATGGAATGCGGATACGTAGAACATCCTTGCTGGTCCGCCGAACCATCCACCACCATCGACCCTGTATACCTTTATATCCTCATCAAGGAAGAGTGGTTCTCCACGGTCCTTGGGAAGGGTTCCCTGTTGTGTTACTATCCCACCCCTTGCATCCTTTATGACAAAATCATCTATATCCATCGCCCTCAGAAGGGAGACCACCCTTTCGACCTCTCCAGTGCCTGTTGTACGTATAGCCCTTACAATCATCTCTGCCTCGTTCAGTCTGTTCTTGAGGGCGTTGTTCTCTATAATCTTGATACTCAGAACACCTATTATGCCTATGCCTGCAATGGTGGTTACGATGATACCCGCTATGAGCTGTGTGCGTATACCTGTAGTAAGCCTCATAGCCCTACCATAAGGAAGGAAAGATGTTCACATGGTGAGGATACTGGATGGATCAGCGGGAAAGGAAGGATACCCTGCATTACGGATGTTCTCCCGGGAAGGGTCCCTCAAAAGAGGGCTTCCCTGTGTATTGCAGAATCTATTGAGCCCTATACTTCCTTGAAAGGCGGATACCTGAAAGGGGGTCTTCCCCTTTACAAGACCACACGGATAGAATGCCCTCTTAGTGCTGGCTGGTGGATCCATCCTATCTGTCACCTGGGCTTCTTGTTGCAAGCCCTACTGCAACCGCAAAGTTTGGACCCGCCTCTTTGAGGTACTGGGGATCGAAGTACGAGGGATTGAAGCCTACGTTCTTGAAGGGATTTACCATCTCAACCGGTATGGCTGTACGTTCCTGCATTATGCCCTGCAATCCCTGAATCCTTGAGCCACCACCACTCAGGTATATCTTGTTTACGTAAGCCCCCTGCCCCGCGCCGAGGAAGAAATCCACAGACCTCTTTACCTCGAAGGAGAGATTGGTCGATACACTCTCTATGGCAGAAAGAAGGGTATCTGTGTCCACCCCTTCTATCTCTCTTTTACCCATCTTGAGGTCCTCTGCGTCTTTGAAGCTTATGTTGAGCTGTCTCTGTATCTCCTCTGAGAACTGATTGCCACCCATGGGTATGGACCTTGTAAAGATGGTTATACCGCCTGCAAGTATGCTTATGCTTGTAATACTCGCACCTATGTTGACTATCGCTATGGTCTCCTCCGGTGTTATGGGATAGTTTATCTCCATCATGTTCTCAAGGGCGAAGGAATCGACATCAACGATTACAGGATTGAGCCCAGCCTCCTTTATGACGTTGACATAGTCGTTTATCACATCTTTTTTCACAGCCACGAGCATCACATCCATCTGTCCCCTGCCCTCTGTATCCTCGCCCAATATCTGGAAGTCTATATTCACCTCTGATATGGGGAATGGTATGTACTGCTCTGCCTCCCACTGGATCGACTCTGCGAGCTCCTCCTCTGTCATCACAGGCAGGTTGACCCTCTTTATTATGACAGAATGCCCGGTAAGGGAGGAGACCGCTGATTTCACCTTTACGTTGTGTTCCTTTATCAGCTCCTTGAGTGTATTGGTAACTGTCATGGAGTCTATGATAGAACCATCCACAATAGCCTCAGGGGGGAGATAACCTATGCCCAGTTTCTTAAGCTCCCAGCCCTTCTTGGTCTGATTCATCTGGATGAGTTTAATGGAACTGGAGCCTATATCTATTGCTACCGTATCCTTTCTCCTGAAGAATGGTAACTCCATAATCGTGACCTTTCTATACCACCTTTCTCACCTTAATACTGTAACCTAAGTACCATTGAATCCCCGTCTGACTTTAACTCTATTCCATTAAAAATAATATGTCAAGATTTTTTTAAAATTGGTCATAATTTATATATAATTAATAAACAATTAGGTGAAACCACGTCCAATAGACGGGGATTCACCTATCATCCTGCGTGTAATCCCATCCCAGAAGCCAGAATCTGGACGACCCTCTACGGTTCTTCCCGTAGGGGATTGAAAGGGGGCTTACCCTTTTGAGCGGTAACACCCTTCAGTTCAAAAGGAATCCACCTGAACCCATGCCTCAAAGGAATGGAACCACCCTTTATCCTTACAAGCCCACCATCTATCCGCCCACAGAGCAAGTACTCTGACAAATCTCGTAAAGAGAAGATACACAACCACCCCTGCAAGGGCTCCGTACTCAGAGCCCATAACTCTTTATCTTGTAGAGAAGTGCCCTGTGGCTTATCTCGAGGAGCTCTGCTGCCTTTGTCTTGTTTCCCTTTGTCCTTTCGAGTGCCCTCTTGATAAGTATCCTTTCGACCATCTCCTGGGCCTTCTTTATGGAAAGATCATCTGTATGCATTATCTCCCCTCCTGTGGACTCCACCCTATCGACAATCGGCAGGGTATCCACACCTATGGTATCACCCTCCTCGAGTATCACCGCACGCTCCATGACGTTTTCGAGTTCCCTGATATTGCCGGGCCAGTTATACCCCAGAAGAACACCCATCGCCTCATCGGATATGCCCTTTATCTGTTTTCCGAACTTCTTTGAATACCTCTCAACAAAGAGCCTTGCGAGACCTGGTATGTCCTTTCTCCTCTCCCGCAGGGGAGGTAGCCTTATCTCTATGACGTTAAGCCTGTAGTAGAGGTCCTCCCTGAATCTCCCCTCCCTTACCTCCTCTTTCAGGTCCTTTACAGTTGCAGCAACCACCCTGGTATCTATCCTTATAGACCTTGTATCCCCTACCCTTCTTATCTCGCCCTCCTGGAGTACCCTCAGGAGTTTTACCTGGAGTTCCATCGGCAGTTCACCAACCTCATCAAGAAAGATGGTACCCCCTTCTGCCTCCTGGAACAATCCAGCCTTGTTCCTGTGCGCATCAGTAAACGCACCCCTTACATGCCCGAAGAGCTCACTTTCAAGCAGGCTCGCTGGTATGGCTCCACAGTTGACCGCAATGAATGCCCCTCCACTTCTCGACCCGCTGTAGTGTATCGCCCTTGCGATAAGCTCCTTGCCTGTTCCACTCTCACCGGTTATGAGTACAGTAGTGTTGTAACTGGCTACCTTCCTTACAAGGTCGAGTATCTCGAGCATCCTCTCATCTTCTGTAAAGATATTCCTGTAGTCATAGTCCTTCTTGATTGCATCCTTGAGCCTTGTGTTCTCACGTTTGAGCCTCTCCCTTTCCTCTGCCTTCTTGAGCGTGAGGATGACCTCGTCTGTCTTGAAGGGTTTTGAGATATAGTCGTACGCACCGAGCTTCATGCACTCCACAGCGGTATCTATCGTACCATAGGCACTCATCATTATAACCGTGGCAGAATGGTCTCTGCGGGCAAGTGCCCTGAGAAAGGAAAGCCCATCCATCCCTGGCATCCTTATATCGCAGAGTATGAAATCAAAGTCTTCTCTGTCGAGATAAGAGAGCGCCCTTTCCCCATCCTCAAAGGCAACAACATCATAGCCCTCCTTCTTGAGTATCACGGAGAGCATATGACGCATCGATTCTTCATCATCTACGACCATCACACGCATCCCTTTTCACCTCACCATCTTCACATAATACCAGAAAAGACCACGAACTCAAAACCTATCCCGCTGGCAATGTCATGGAAAGATACAGCCTTATGAGCGCATCCCCTGTAAGGAGATAGACCAGCGCACCAGCAGAAAGAAACGGACCAAAGGGTATGGCATATCTCGTATCCTTGCCAGCAAGTACCATAAAGATACCACCCACCACAGCGCCAGCAAACGAACCGACGATGAGTGTCACTATCACACCCTTCCATCCAACAAAGGCACCTATCATACCCAGGAGTTTTATATCCCCTCCTCCCATACCCTCCCTCCCTGAAAGGCTGTAGTACAGATAGGCTATAAGAAAGAGTATCCCCCCTCCAGCCACAACCCCGATCAAGGAGTTGAGAACACCCGGTACAGGCAGAAAGAATGATACAGAAAGCCCCACAACCATACCGGGCAGTGTTATCACATCGGGTATTACCATGTGCCTGAGGTCTATGAATGTTGCAACAACGAGGGCACACACAAAGGCAATATGGACGAAAAAGAGAGGGGTTAGCCCATCCAGTCTCAGAAATACCACACAGAGAACACCCGTAAGAAGCTCAACCACTGGGTATTGTACAGGAATGGAAGCCCCGCAGAACCTGCACCTGCCCCCCAGGAGTATGTAGCTTGCAAGGGGTATGTTGTCGTAGAAGGGAATATGTCTCTTGCATGCAGGGCATCTCGACGGGGGACGTACAATGGATTCTCCCGATGGAAGCCTGTGGATGCATACATTGAGAAAACTCCCCAGTACAGAACCGAATATGAATGGTATAAAAAACTCCAGCATACGGAGATTGAGGGATACCCCAACGTATAGGGTTTTGGTCCCCCCTGTATCTGGTAATGGGTATCT
>WGFF01000183.1 GCA_015492355.1 Deltaproteobacteria bacterium | reverse complement strand
CACCGAGCCGTACAGCGGTTTCAAGTTCCTGTGAGTTCATCATGAATCCACCATCACCACACACAGAGACCACCTTCCTTTCAGGATGTACCATCTTAGCAGTGATGGCTGATGGAAGACCTCCACCCATGGTCGCAAGGGCGTTATCAAGGAGTACGGTGTTCTGTTCATATGCAGGATAGTTTCTTGCAATCCATATCTTGTACATGCCGTTGTCAAGGGTGAGTATACCGTTATCAGGCAGTACTGCCCTCAGGTCCCTTATCAGTCTCTGTGGTTTTACAGGGAAGGTATCGTCGTCGGATCGTTCGTAGAGCTGTTTTCTCATCTCTTTTATGATCCTTCTAAAATAATCAAGGTCATAGGATGTTTTTTCTATCCTCTCGGTTATAGCCTTTATGGAGAGCGCTATATCCCCTATGAGCTCATGGGTGGGGAAGTACACATCATCTATGAAGGCGGGATAGAAGTTTATATGGATAACCTTTCTCTTTCCATAGCCCATTATGGCAGGGGGTTTTTCTGTGATATCGTGCCCTATGGAGATTATAAGGTCAGCCCTGTCAATGGCACAGTGAAGGTAGTCCTTTTCAGTGAGTGCAGCGGTTCCGAGGTAATGTTCGCTCCTTTCATCCACCACCCCCTTGCCCATCTGTGTTGTAAAGAATGGTATCCCTGTCTTCTCTATAAACTCTGTGAGTTCCTTTCTCACCCTTTTTCTATTGGCTCCTGCTGCAACGAGTATAAGGGGTTTTTGTGACGAGTGTATTATCCTTACAGCCCTTTCTACAGCCTTGGGGTCTGGTCCAGGACGTCTCGTGCTCACACGTCTCAGAGGTTTGCTCTCTGTCATCTCCAGTGCTATATCCTCTGGCAGTTCGAGATGTACTGCACCTGGTCTCTCCTCCTCTGCAAGTTTGAAAGCCTCACGTACAAGGGATGGGATGTTCTCTGCACTTACTATCTGACGTGTCATCTTGGTTATGGGCTTCATCATGTTGACTACATCTATTATCTGGAAATGTCCCTGTTTACTCTTTTTGACAGGCTTCTGCCCTGTGATTACCACAAGGGGCATACCACCGAGCTGGGCATAGGCAACACCTGTAAGGAGATTTGTCGCACCAGGACCAAGGGTGGAGAGCACAACCCCAGCCCTGCCAGTAAGACGTCCGTATGTGGATGCCATAAATCCAGCAGCCTGTTCATGACGTGTCACAATGAATCTTATCCGTGAATCCCTGAGTGAGTCGAGAAGAAAAAGGGTCTCCTCCCCGGGTATGCCGAATATGTACTCAACACCCTCTTCTTCGAGACATTCAACAAAGAGGTCTGAAGCCCTTTTTACATCCCTTTTCATGACATCCCCTATCTGGAAGAGTCAGCCCCTTATCCTGCTCCAGGGTAGATAAAATCAAGGTCTCTTGAAATAGTACGGGAGAGATGTGGCAGTAGCCACTTTTTCCATGAAAAGACTCCCCGGGTAACTTGTCTAATTCCTCGGAGGGCGATTACAGGAAGTAGAAGTTTCGTACCTCTTCTTTCATGGAGTCGAGTCTTTTCTGTATCTCTGCTATATCCTCTTCCTTGAGTCCTGTTGTTTTGAGTATCCCATCATACTCTGGTGATGGAAGGCAGTCGTGTTCATAACCCTTGTTGTCAGTCGTTACGAGCACATCTGCAATGTGGATTATCTGTGCAAGGGCACGGCACTTATCCCCTGGTTTGTCGGGCAGACACCTTTCAGGTTCGTGATGGAAGTTTATGGACTTCACACACGACTCTGGCAGTTTATTCTTGTCTGCGAACCATGCCCCTGTAAGTGTATGTGGCGCACCAAAGGCTACCTCCTCACGTTCAAGTAACCCTTCTGGACCAGATGCAGATACATCGAAGTAGGCATCACCAAATATCTGCAGGAGTATAGCCCGTCCGATATCGTGTAGCAGTCCTGCAAGAAAGGCAGAATCCATGCCTGCCCTGCCTGTTTTCTCTGCTATAAGACTTGATGCGATTGCAACGTTGAAGGAGTGATTCCACAGCGCCCTTATATCATATCGCCCCTTGTATATAATGTTGCTGAACACAGCCACAGATATCGCCAGACTCTTAACCATATCGAATCCGAGTAAAAATATCGCCTGTGAGATACTCTCAACCTTTCTCTGCCGTCCGTAAAATGGTGCATTCGCCACGCTGACTATCCTGGAGGCAATGGACTGATCCCTTTTGATTATATCTTCGAGGTCCACAGCAGTGGAGTTCTCATCCTCCACAACCATCAATACCTTCTTCAGGATGACAGGTATTGTGGAAACACTTGTAAAGTCTTCTATGATACTTCTCAGCCTTTCCTGCTTATTTCTGTCGATATCCACACCAAAATCCTTTCAGTTAAACAATCGGCGTATGGAATTGTTAACTTTAGTGAATACCCTTGTCCATAGAATGGCTGTGTCCATAGGGGATTACATCCTTATGTTTAAAAACCACCATCCATATTCTTCCCTGCCTTGCAGGAATCTGTATCATGGCAGGTCTGATAGATGGGGACTCATCCATGGGTGGTGTCATGGAGAGCATCCCTACCAGAGGAACCTTTTACTTCGGACAGGGTGTTCGGGGAAAGGTGGCTTACAATGTTTATAACTTATTCAATCCGTTCAGTGCTGCCTGTTTGTAGGCATCAGAGAGGGTTGGATAGTTGAAGACCACATCCTTGAAGTAATCCACAGTCCCACCGAAGTTCAGCACAGCCTGTCCGATGTGGATCAGCTCTGATGCCTTTTCCCCGATGATATGGACACCCAGCAACCTTTTTGTATCCCTGTGGAATATGATTTTAAGCAGACCGTGTATCTCGCCGATTATCTGTCCCCTTGCCACCTCACGGAAGAAGGCGGTACCGGTCTCGTATGCAATCCCATTCCTTGAAAGGCTCTCCTCTGTCTCTCCGATCATGGATATCTCTGGAATGGTATAGATACCGTAGGGCAGATATCCTGTAATCTCACATGTTGCCATATCCTGTCCGAAGGCATGGCATACTGCCCTCCTTCCCTGCTCTCTGGATGTGGCTGCAAGGGACGGGAACCCTATCACATCACCCACTGCATATATATGGGGAACGGTGGTCTGGTAATTCTCGTTGACCTTAAGGTAACCCCTCTCTTCTGGTTCTATGCCGACTGCCTCAAGATTGAGCCTCTCTGTGTTCCCTACCCTGCCCATTGTATAGAGGAGTTTTTCAGAGACAACCACCTTACCACTCTTAAGATGTGTTACAACCCTGCCAGGTCTTTCCACATCTATTCCAGCCATCTCCTCACCGAGCTTAAGGGTAATGCCAGAGTGTCGCATCCAGTACATAAGGCTTGTTACTATCTCTTCGTCTGCAAAGGGCAGAAGCCTCGGTTTTCTGTCCACAAGGGTTACCTTCACACCGAGACAGGAAAAGATACAGGCATACTCACATCCTATCACACCCCCACCTATAATGGTGAGTGTGGATGGAAGCCTGTCGATGGATAGGATGGTATCACTGTCGTGTATGTGTTCGGCATCGAATGGAATGGTATCGGGTCTGGCAGGTCTTGTGCCTGGTGCAAGCACTATTACATCACCATGGACCTTGTCAGTTGTGCTATTGTTTCTCTTTACAAGGAATGTATGATCATCTATGAATGATGCCTCTCCATAGATTATATCAATATCGTTCCTTACGAGTTGATCGAATATCACCTCCATCTGGTTTCTTATGACCTCGGTCTTCCTGTACATCAACTCGCCAAGGGTTACGTCACGACTGATGGTACATTGAAAGCCACAGATAGCCCTCTGTCTGAGGCTGGAAAGAAACAGGGCGGTCTCTCTCAAGGTCTTGCTCGGAAGGGTACCTGTATGGAGCCCTGCACCACCGATGAAAGGCATACGTTCTATGATGGCGGCCTTCTTTTTGAGTTTGGATGCCTGGATCGCCGCCTTCTCCCCACCTGGACCAGAACCGACTATAACTATATCGTAGTGTTTCATACCTTCACAGAAGCAGTACCCTATATTAATTATATATCATTGGAGAACAATCTCAACTGTGAGTTTCTCCCAGAGGTAACTTTTTGTAAAAAATCTTTCCCACATCCCTTGAAAACCATTAAATCGCAGGTTGACTCCTCTGGATATAGACGTGGTTTGCATGGGAAGCCCGACACCTTACATGGGTGGGAATCTTCACGGATGTTGTAACAGGGCTATATGTTTTTTCTGCACGGGTCTTCTATGGAGAGACTCAGAAGGTATACACAAGCGTTACAGAGGTGGTGATATCCATCTTCTTTACGCCCTGTGGTACCTCGGTATTATACCTTACCTCTACACTTGTCTTCATCGCAAGATTGCCTATAATCCTGGATTTCAGTGCTGTTGTGGATTCTATTACTGTACCGCTGTAACCTGTCTCTGTGGATAGGTCCTCTGTAAGGGAGGTGGATTCTGTAAGCCTCCATACGAGATTCCCTGATACACGGAATAGAAACTCGTCTGTAACCGTACCGTCCATGAATTTACTGTGCCTGCCACCAGGACCTGCCTCTACCGCAATGGTAAGGCTGTTGTGGAAGAAGTGTCTGCCATAGCCAACGGTCTCGATGAATCTATATTCATAGCCACTGAAAAGATCGTCCTCGTATCTCAGACTTACAAACAGATAGTCTACCTCTCTCAGATGGTACGTATCCTTGACAGTGAGAACGAGTCTCTGTGCGGTGGTCCTGCCTGTATCGGATGAGTATAGAAAATAGGCACTGCCATCGTGGGTGAACCTTCCCCGCTCGTGACGTAGTTTTAACTTTGTATTCAGTGTCTTTGTATCTGTATTTCCGCTTGTTGATACAACCCCCAGCTCTGCCTCACCCGTCCATTGCGGAGGAGCCTCTTCCGCATGTACGTATGAGATTGAGAGTGTAAGAAGAATAAAAAAGGATAAATAAGGGATGAGTTTAAAAAGATTCAAAGGGTTTCTGTTCTTTCAGAAGTATTTTTCTTGTCCCTCTCCAGTCTCAACGGGTTATATCTCGTTTATCACCTTTTCCATCTTTTCCCTTACCTCTTTTGCTATAAGGGCAAGGGCAGAATTATCTATCATACCCATTGCCACCACCGGGTCTATGGCAGAGACAGTGGCTGTTCCATCGTCGTTCTCGTATACTATCACGTTACAGGGCATGAGAAGACCTATCTCTGTCTCAACAGTGAGTGCCTTGTAGGCAAAAGGTGGATTGCATGCACCGAGGATTATATACCTTCTAAAATCCTTGTCGAGCTTCTTTTTAAGGGTCGCTTTTACGTCTATCTCTGTCAGTATACCGAAACCTTCCTTTGCAAGGGCCTCCCTCGCCTTTTCCACAGCCTCGTCATAGCCCACATTGAGTTTTTTTGAAATTCCATACCTTGCCATAAAACACGCCTCCTTAAAG
>WGFF01000182.1 GCA_015492355.1 Deltaproteobacteria bacterium | reverse complement strand
TTCCTCCTCCTTTCAACAGCCCATTCAAAGCCGAAGAAGATATCTGTAACAGGTATAAGACACTGGTCGAATCCAGAATACACGAGGGTTGTGATAGACCTGGACGGCAGGGCAGGGTACAGATACCGTCTGCTCAAGAAAGACCCTTCCATAAACAAGCCCAGACGGCTCTATGTGGATATATCCCTTGCCCTTCTCGGAAAGGGGCTCAAAAAAGCCATACCAATAAACGATGGACTCCTCAAGAAGGTCAGGGTAGGACAGTACAACAGAAAAACCGTGAGGGTCGTACTCGATATAGAGTCCATAAAGAAGTACAGGATATTCCACCTCTCAGACCCTTACAGGATAGTGATAGATGTAATAGGGGACAAGAAAAGGATACCAGACCTTAAAGTCGACGGTACATCCGATGGACCGACCCTGGGTCAGCAGTTGGGACTTAAGGTAAAAAGGATTGTAATAGACCCGGGTCATGGAGGAAAGGACCCCGGAGCCATCGGTAAGAGGGGGCTTAAGGAAAAGGATGTAACCCTCAAGATATCGAAACTCCTGAAAAAGGAACTCCAGAAAAGGCTCAACGCAAAGATAATCCTTACAAGGGAGAGGGATGTGTTCATCCCCCTTGAGGAGAGGACTGCCATAGCAAACAGTAAAAAGGCAGACCTTTTTGTATCCATACACGTGAACGCAAGCCCCAGGAGGAGGGCATCTGGTGTGGAGACCTATTTTCTCGGTCTTACAACCGATAGGGAGGCAATGAGGATAGCTGCAAGGGAGAATGCAACCACAACAAAGGCAATGAGTGACCTTGAGTACATAATATATGACCTTGTGCGTACAGCCAAGACCAATGAGTCGAGTAGACTTGCCTCCTTTGTGCAGGAAAGCCTCGTGGGAAGGCTCAAGAAGGGTTACAGGGACATAAAGAGTAACGGTGTCAAGGGTGCACCGTTCTGGGTGCTCATAGGTACCAACATGCCGAGTATACTGGTTGAGGTATCGTTCATAAGTAATCCGGTAGAGGAAAAGAGGCTTATGGACGAGAGGTATCTCAAAAAGATAGCAGAGGGCATATCCACAGGCATACTACGATACATAAAAGAAGGGGGTGGGATTGTATAGGCACCACATACACATCATTCCTTGAGTCGTTCAACAGGCACGGTGGACCAGACCCATCTAGGATAAAGTCACGTATCAGTGAGTTCAAGGCCGACCTCAGGGAAAGACACCTCCGCAGTCGCTCTGGCTATGAGATTACACAGCTGTATACAGGTTTTATAGACGACCTCCTGAAGGCACTCTTCCATTCCCTGTCAGAGGATATAGAGGACGCAGGTGAGGTTACGCTCGTTGCCCTCGGGGGTTATGGCAGGGGGGAACTGAACATAAACTCTGATGTGGACCTCATGCTCCTCTACCCCGGGCGACTGACCCCTGCCATAGAGGAACTCACCCGCAGGATACTTTACATCCTCTGGGATACAGGGCTCGATATAGGATTTAGCATAAGGTCTGTTGACGAGACCATAGCCCTTGGGGGAGGGGACCTCAATACACTGACGAGCCTCTTAGACAGAAGATTCATATACGGCAACAGGGCTCTCTTCGATGTACTGAAGGAAAGGATAAAAAGGGACCTCCTTTCTGAGAGGCGTCTTAAGAATTTTATCAAATCGAAGCTCGAGGAGAATACACTCAGGCATCAAAAGTACGGCGATTCTGTCTACATACTTGAGCCCAACATAAAGGAAGGCGAGGGTGGATTGAGGGACATCCATACCGCCATGTGGATAGTGAAGGCAAGGGGCACGAATGGTCATGACCCTGTCTCCTTAGGGCTACTTTCAGAGGATGACAGGGACTCACTTACAAGGGCTGTGGATTTTCTTTTCTGGGTGAGGAACGAACTCCACTTCGAGACAGGCAGAAAGACCGATCAGCTCAGCTTCGATCACCAGGAACGGATAGCAGAACTCCTCAACTACACCGATACAGAGCACTTCCTGGCTGTGGAACTCTTCATGCAGCAGTACTACAGATATGCCTCTGATATAAACCACTTCTCGAACCTCATACTTTCGAGATCCCTTAATGAAGGCAGGAAAAGGCGGTTTTTCTCAAGGAAGAGACCTGTCGACGATGACTTCTTCATCCAGGATGGACTGCTCTCGCTCAGGGACAGGGATCTTCTAAGGAGAGACCCCCATGCCATCCTCAGGGCGTTCGAGCATTTCCAGAGCCACGGGGTGGGGCTGAGCCAGTCTCTAAAGGACAGCATACTCGACAACCTCGAAAGGGTCGATAAGGGGTTCATAGAATCGAGGGACTGTGCGGAATCCTTCCTGAGGATACTCAGGGGCAGGGATGTCTTCCGTACCCTCAGCGAGATGCACAGATTAAAATTTCTCGAAAGGTACATCCCTGAATTCGGGGAGATAACACACAGGGTTCAGCACGACCTTTATCACATATATACCGTGGATATCCACTCGCTCTTTTCGGTAAGGGAGCTCGAAAGGCTCAGGGGAGAGTACAGAGAAGAGTTCCGCCTCCTTTCCACCATATTCGATGAGGTCAGAAAACCAGAGGTACTCTTCCTCGGGGTACTACTCCATGATATAGGCAAGGCAAGGGGCAAGGGACATGCCCAGAAGGGTGGAGAGATGGCTCGAGAGATAGGCAGAAGGCTCCATCTGCCAGAAGAGGACATAGAACTCCTGAGTTTTCTCGTAACAAACCATCTCCTCCTTGCAGACACAGCCCAGTACAGGGACCTCCATGATGAAAAACTAATCGTTGAGTTTGCACGTAAGGTAGGGGAGATAGAGAGACTCGATCTCCTCTATCTCCTTACATTTGCGGATATACGGGCAGTCGGTCCAGAGGTATGGAATCAGTGGAAGGGTGCCCTGTTCCAGGAGATATATTTTAAGGCACTCAGGGTACTTGAAAGGAGAACCTTCGAGATAGAAGAGGCTGGACCGAGGATAGAGAGGATAAGAAAAGAGGTTAGGGATATACTGAGGGAGCAGGGTCAGTACATGGACGATGTGGAGGAGTATTTTCAGCTCCTTCCCCAGAGATACTTTCTCTCCAATAGCCCTGAGTTCATAGCAGAGCACATAAAGGTTGTAAGGGAACTCAAGGTCAGGGAGAGACCGTACATAATGAAGGTAAGGCAGGACAGGGACAGGGAATACACCGAGATAATCATATGTACCTTCGATATACACGGATTGTTCTCAAGGATAACGGGTGTGATGGCTGCCAATTCGGTAGACATCCTTGGAGCCCAGATAAACACCCTTAGAAACGGTATAGCCCTGGATATACTTCAGGTTACGACCCCCTTTGGAGACCTCATAGAGGACGAATGGAGGCTTGAGAAGATAGAGGATGACTTCTCAAAGGTACTTTCAGGGAGGGTGAGGGTAGAAGACCTTGTGGGACGGAAAAAGCCCTCTATTCTCGATATGAAGAAAAAGCCGAAGGTTGCCACGAGGATACACGTGGACAACAGTGTATCAGACCACTGTACTGTACTCGACATCCATGCCCAGAACAGGATAGGGCTCCTCTACACCATAACCAGTGTGCTATCAAGGCTCGGTGTGTACATATACGTTGCAAAGATAACCACCAAGGGTGATGAGGCAGCGGATATATTCTATGTGCGGGATATATTCGGACAGAAGATATACAACGAGGAGAAGCTCAAACGGATAGTAGATTCCCTCTACAGGGCAATGGATGATGGCTCACAGGACTCCCTGAGGGAGCACAACAGGGCGGTATGAGTAACAGAGACCTTCTTGAGGATTTTTTGTCCCATCTTGTGGTTGAAAGGGGTCTTTCCCTTAACACTGCCTCTGCGTACAGGCGGGATATACTGGGATTTATCAGCCATATTGAAAGGGCAGGACACCAGCTTAAGGATGTTGAAAGGGGAGAGGTGGCTGGTTATCTCGAGGTATTGAAAGGAAGGGGGCTGAGTGTGCGTTCCAGGGTGAGGTGTCTCGTTGCATTAAGGGGTTTTTATAGATTCCTCCTGAGAAGGGGTGTTGTAAAGGGCTCGCCGTGCGAGCTTGTGGAGATGCCGAGGATTGAGAGGAGACTGCCTGAGTGTCTGAGCACCGAAGAGGTGGAAAGGCTCCTTGAAGCACCCCCTGTGGGATGTGTCACAGGACTGAGGGACAGGACCATGCTCGAGGTACTCTATGCAACTGGGCTGAGGGTAAGTGAGCTTATATCCCTCAGGACGGGTGATGTGAATCTTCAGAGGGGTTATATACGTGCCTTTGGAAAGGGGGGCAAGGAGAGGCTCGTTCCTGTGGGAGAGATAGCCATGGAATGGCTCGTAAAGTACATGAGGGAAGGAAGACCACTCATCCTGGGCAGAAAGATGAGCGAGTACCTGTTTGTCACATCGAGGGGGGGAAGGATGACGAGGCAGAATTTCTGGAACATAGTGAAGAAGTACGCGCTCGTTTCGGGAATAGAAAGGAGGAAGATAAAACCCCATATAATACGCCATTCCTTTGCGACCCATCTCTTGGAGAGGGGAACGGATATAAGGTATGTGCAGGAGATGCTCGGTCATGCGGATGTATCGACCACCCAGATATACACCCATGTGGGTGGAGAGAGGCTGAAAAGACTCCATAAGAGGCATCACCCGAGGGGATAACCAGGCGTGAGAAGGGTGTAAATGCAATTTGACATAATATCTATTATGCGACAAGATATTGGATGGAATTATACTACGCTGGAAGGCCGAGTTCTTTAAGTTTATTTTTAACCTTCACCTTATCACTGAATTCGACAATAAGTCCTGCCCCAAGTGTTCTGCCTTGTTCATCTCTGTGAAAATTATCATATATCTTTGTGAAATACCTGTCTATATTATCTGTTCGCTTATTGGTATATGTCCATTTTATAAAATCGCCAACTATTCCCAGGAGAATGTCTGTCAGCTGTAGCGCCGGCGATACCCTTGTGGAAGAAACTAAAAGACATGGGCAGGCACCGAATTTCCTTAAAGGTTTTAGTGTATTCCGAAAAAAACTATACCCATCGTAATATGCCTCTGAATAAACATCAAAGTATTCACTAATTTTGCCTGTTTTGTTGCCACCAGGTAGATAATCAAACACTACTTCTAACACAGGATAGAGTTTGGAATTTTCAATCGCTCTTTTCTTTCTATCAGATATTATGC